>JAVBUG010000321.1:0-3452 GCA_031555515.1 Microbacterium sp.
ATCGGCTCGGGGTTCCTCGATCTCATCGGCCGGCGCCCCGCGCGGATCGCCGACGGTCCGGGCGCGTTCGCGATCGGCGGTGACCGCCTCTTCCTCGACGCGACGCCCGTCGTGCGATCGGCCGTCGGCCGCGAGATCTTCCCCCGCGCGCTCGACGTCATGGAGGCGCGATCGGCCGTCGTACTGCGGGGGCTGTTCGACGACCCGCGGTTCTCGGTGCTCCCGCGGTCGCGGCGGCGCTTCGCGCGCGGCTTCCTGCATCTCGCCGCGCGCATCCGGCTCCCGCTCCTGGTCGGGCAGGCACTGTTCAGCCCGGCTGCGGCGCAGCAGCGGGTGCAGCGGCTCGCGCGGGAGGTCAGGGCGCGCACCATCCCCGCCGGCGGCGACATCCCCACGCGCGTCGACGCCGTGGTCGACCTGCTGTTCCGCACGATGCCCCTGGCGCCACGGAGCCTCCCCGGCGCCGTCGTCGGATTCGGCATGCTCGGGCTCGCCGGCCGGCTGCTGCGCGGCTTGACCCGGCCCGGCGATCTGCAGACCGTGCTGCGCAGTGTTCCCGACAACGTCACGACGCAGATGGACCTCGAACTGTGGGACGTCGCCGTGCGCGCGCGGCGCGATGCCGACTCGGCGGCGGCCCTGCGCACCCGCGCCGCCGAGGACCTCGCCGGCGCCTATCTCGAGGGTGCCCTGCCGGCCGTGCTGCAGCGGGCGATGGCGAACTTCCTCGCCCGGTACGGACACCGCGCCGTCGCCGAGATCGACCTCGGCATGCCGCGCTGGGCCGAGGATCCGACACACCTCTTCGGCGTGCTCTCGGGCTACCTTCGCCTGGAAAAGGATGCCGCGACCCCCGCGCAGCACTTCGCCGCCGGCGCGCGCGACGCCGAGGCGATGGTCGACGCCCTCGTCGGCCGCGCGCGGCGGCGCAGCCGTGTCCGCGCGGCCGTCGTCGGCTTCTGCCTGCGTCGCGCGCGAGCGCTCGTGGGCATGCGCGAGATGCCGAAGTACCTCATGATCATCGCGATGCAGCGGGCACGGACGGAGCTCGTCGGCATCGGGGTCGAGCTCGCCGCCGCGGGACGGATTGCGGACCCCGCCGACGTGTTCTTCCTCGATTTCGGCGAGACGAAGCGCGCCGCCGCCGGAACCGACCTGCGCGCGACCGTCAACGAACGCAGAAGCCGGTATGAGACCGAACTCGCCCGCCGACACGTGCCGCGGATGCTGCTGTCGGACGGCACGGAACCGGAGGCGGTCGGCAGCGGCTCCGCGGCGGAGGGCCCGGGGACGCTCCGCGGGACGCCCGCGTCGGCCGGGACCGTCACCGCGCCCGCGCGCGTGATCCTCGACCCGGTCGGCGCGCACCTCGAGCCCGGCGAGATCCTCGTCGCGCCGTCGACCGATCCGGGGTGGACGCCGCTGTTCCTCACGGCGGGCGGTCTCGTCATGGAGATGGGCGGCGCGAACAGCCATGGCGCCGTCGTCGCGCGCGAGTACGGCATCCCCGCGGTCGTCGGCGTCCCGCGCGCGACCGACACGATCGCGACGGGGGTCGAGGTCACCGTCGACGGGGCCTCTGGCGCTGTGACGATCCCGCTGTCCGAGGGCTGACTCTATTCTTGGATGCGGTCCATGAATACGGGAGAACTGTTACGCCCGTACATTGACACAGGCCTGGAGATCGACTTAGTTAGGCTAGGCAAACCTAACAGAAGGAGCTCTCCCCCGTGCTCGACCTGCTCACGCGTTCCACCGCCGACACCTACCGCTCCCTCATCGCACAGACCTCCACGCAGGTCGCCGACCGGTTCGAGACGACCACCCAGCCGTTCTCCGGCGCCTCCCGCGCGGAGCTCCAGCGACTCGTCGACGACGTGCCGCTCGACGGCGACGGCGTGGGATCCCCGCAGGCCGTCCGCGAGATCGACGAGTTGTTCCTCGAGCACGCGGTGTGGTTCCATCACCCCGCCTACGCGGCCCACCTCAACTGCCCGGTCGCCCTGCCCGCCGTCGCGGCCGAGACCGTCCTCGCGGCCGTCAACACGTCGGTCGACACCTACGACCAGTCCGCTGTCGGCACGCTCATCGAGCGGCGGCTCGTCGAGTGGGCGGCCGACCGCGTCGGTTTCAGCCACGGCAGCGGGGTCTTCACGTCGGGCGGCACGCAGTCCAATCTCCACGCGCTGCTGCTCGCCCGCGAGGCCGCGCTCGCCACGACTGGCCTGCCGCGTCCCCGAGCCCTCGCGCGGCTCGTGGTCTTCGCCACCGCCTCGAGCCACTTCAGCGTCGGCAAGTCCGCGCTCCTGCTGGGCCTCGCTGACGACGCTGTCGTCGAGGTGGCCGACGACGGCGAAGGACGGATGGATGCTGCCGCCCTGGCGGTCGCGATCCGCGAGGCCGCAGCATCCGGTCGCCTTCCGATGGCTGTCGTGGCGACCGCCGGCACGACCGATCGGGGCGTGATCGATCCCGTCGCCGCGATCGCGGAGGTCTGCGACGAGCACGGCGTGTGGCTGCACGTGGACGCGGCGTACGGCTGCGGACTGCTCGTGTCGCCGCGCCGCCGACACCTGCTCGCGGGCATCGAGCGCGCGCGGTCGATCACCGTCGACTTCCACAAGAGCTTCTTCCAGCCGGTGTCGTCGAGCGCCATCCTGGTGCGCGAGCCGCGCGATCTCGCCGCGGGCGCCTGGCACGCCGACTACCTCAACCCGCTCGAGAACGACGAGCCCAACCAGGTCGACGTGTCGCTGCAGACCACTCGCCGCTTCGACGCGCTGAAGCTGTGGGTCACGCTGCGCGCGCTCGGCCCCGCCCGGATCGGCGAGATGTTCGACACGGTCATCGACCTCGCAGCGTCGGTAGGCGACGAGATCGCCGCGGACCCCGAGCTCGAGCTCGTGGGCCGGACACAGCTGAGCACCGTGCTGTTCCGCGTGCGTCCCGAGGGCGTCGACGACGCCACGTGCGATGCGCTCGTGGCGGGCGTGCGGCGCGTGCTGTTCGAGTCGGGCCGGGCCCTGGTCGCCAAGACGGTGATCGACGGACGACCGTGCCTCAAGCTCACGCTGCTCAATCCCGAGACCACGAGCGACGACATCCGTCAGATCCTCGCGATGGTGAAGGATGCCGCCACCACCCTCGCAGGCATCGCACCCGCGTTCGACGAGGCGCTCGCGGGTGCGGAGGCGTCCGCATGAGCGCGCACGTGCACGACCTCATCGGCGTCGGGATCGGACCGTTCAACCTCGGCCTGGCGTGCCTGGCCGAGCCGACGGGGCTCGACGCGGTGTTCCTCGACCGCGAGGACGAGTTCCGCTGGCACCACGGCATGATGATCGAGGGCGCCACGATCCAGGTGCCGTTCCTCGCCGACCTCGTGACGATGGCCGACCCGACGTCGCCGTTCTCGTTCGTGAACTGGCTGAAGCAGACCGGCCGGCTCTACC
>JAVBUG010000054.1:0-22613 GCA_031555515.1 Microbacterium sp.
TGTAGACGTACAGGTCGAGCACCTGGATCCACTGCTTGTTGAACGCGTTCTGGAACACGTAGTACTGCTCCATGCCGTTGTTGAGGATGTTCGCGATCGACAGCAGCAGGAGCACGAGGTAGGTCGGCATCAGCTGCGGGATCGTGATGTACCGCATTAGCTGGAAGCGGCCGGCACCGTCGATGCGCGCCGACTCGTACAGCGACTGGTCGATGCCCGCGATCGCGGCGAGGTAGATGATCGCGCCCCAGCCCAGGCCCTTCCAGATGCTCCAGAGCGTCATGGTGATCCAGACGTTCTGGTCGGTGTCGAGGAACTTGATCGGCGCCGTGATGAGTCCCGCGTCGGTGAGCACGTCGTTGACGAGACCCGAGCTCGAGAAGAGCGAGAACGCGATCATGTAGACCAGCACCCACGAGATGAAGTTCGGGAGGGCCGTGAGCGTCTGCACCGAGTTGCGGAACCAGGGGGCCTTGATCTCGTTGAGCAGGATCGCGAAGAACAGCGGCAGGACGGATGTCGCGATCCCCAGGAAGCTGATGGCCAGCGTGTTGAGGAGCACCTGGCCGATCTGCGCCATCTGGGTGGGCGATGACACCAGCATCTCGAACCACTGCAGGCCGACGAACTCGCTGCCCTCGAGACCGAGCGCCGGCTTGTAGTCGTACAGCGAGTAGATCCAGCCGTACAGCGGCAGGTACGAGAAGAGGAAGGCGAGGACGAGGAACGGGAGGATGCAGAGGAACAGCGTGAACGACGTCCGGCTGCCCGCGGGGCGCAGCCGCCGGCCACGCCCCTTCTTCGTGTTCTTGTCGAGGTTGTGGACCGCCGCCTCCTGGAAGACGACCTGCGACTGCGCCTGAGTGGTCATCGGAGTGCGCCCTGGTTCACGGCATCCGCCGAGGGGGCCGCCGGGTGAGCATGCCGTTCCATGTCACTCCTTCGTGTACGTGGCTGCCGCTCTGTCGACGGCGGGATCGAGGTTCATTCGTCGAACCGCTTCGATTTCGAACCGCTTCGATTGAAGAGTAGGCGGGAGCAGACGATTCGTCAAATGTCTTCTCGTAACGCGGGGGTAACGATCGGGAGCGCTCCCGCGAGCCTCGCACACCAGGGAAAGCGCCTACCATGGTCGGATCGGACGCGCGGGGGCGTCCGGTCCGACCATGGCCGGGTGAGTTCTGACGGGACGAACGACATGAAGCGAGTCGGCATCCGCGATGTCGCCCAGCGCGCGGGCGTCTCCATCAGCACCGTCTCGAACGCGCTGAACCGGCCGTACATGGTGAGCGAGCGTCTCGTGGACCGCGTGCGCTCCGCCGCCGACCAGCTCGGCTACATCCCGCTCCAGGCCGCCCAGCAGCTGCGCGCCGGGCGCTCGGGCCTTCTCGGTATGACGGTCATCAACATCGCGAACCCCTTCTTCGCCGACATGGTCGCCGGCGCCGAGGACGCCGCCTCGGCCGCGGGGCTGCGTGTGCTTCTCGGCAACTCGAGCGACGACATCGCCAAGGAGCGCGACCATCTCGAGCTGTTCGAGCGCGTGCAGGTCGAAGGGGCGCTGGTGAGCCCGTTCGGCCCCCTCGAACCCTGGCTGCAGCGGCTGCGGGGCCGCGGCATCCCGGTCGTGCTCGTCGACGCGATCGACGACACCGGCGAGCTGCCCTCGGTGTCGTTCGATGACGTCGCCGGCGGCCGGCTCGCCGCCGAGCACCTGCTCGCGAGCGGGCGGCGTCGCCTCGCCTTCGTCGGCGCGCGCGAGGATGTTCGCCAGGTGCGGGAGCGACTGCAGGGCGCCCGCCTCGCCGTCGCGGACCACCCGGAAGCGACCCTCGAGCCGATCTGGACCGAGCGCACCACGTCTGACCGGGGCGTGGCGTTCGGCGAACAGCTCGCCGCGCGCTCCCCCGCCGATCGGCCCGACGGCCTGGTCATCTCGAACGACCACCTCGCAATCGGGCTCGTGCACGGGCTCATCTCGCGCGGCGTGCGGGTACCCGAGGATGTCGCGGTGGTCGGCTACGACGACATCGAGTTCGCGGCGATCGCCGGTGTGCCGCTGACCTCCGTGCGCCAGCCGGCTCGCGAGATGGGCCGCACCGCGGCCGAGATGCTGCTCGCCCGCATCGGCGGCACCGCGGGCGTCGACCTCGGGAATGTGGTCTATCGACCCGAGCTGATCGTTCGCGCCAGTACCATGTCGGCATGACGCAGAAAGCGTTTACCGGCTCCATCCGCATCATCTCGATCGCCCAGGGTCCGCGGCCCGGACGCTCCGTGCTGCGGCTGCTCGCCCGTCGACCCGGCCGGATGACCCTGGCGATCCTCGCGTTCGCCTGCAAAGAGATCCCGCTGTGGTTCCTGCCGGTCGTCACGGCACGCATCATCGACATCGTCGCGACCGGCGGCGAGGTCTCGACGGTGCTCATCTGGTTCGCGGTCGCGGCGGTTCTGCTCATCCAGAACTACCCGATGCACATCGTGTACACCCGCAACTTCATGACCGTGGTGCGCGACACCGGCGCCGACCTGCGCAACGCGCTCGCCGCCCGGCTGCAGAGCCTCTCGATCGGCTACCACACCCGCGTGAGCTCGTCGATCGTGCAGACGAAGGTCGTGCGCGACGTCGAGAACGTCGAGCTGATGCTCCAGCAGGTCACGCACCCGCTCCTGTCGGCGACGATGGTGCTGATCGGCGCGGTGTCGATGACCGCGATCGCGGTGCCGCAGTTCCTCCCCGTCTACGCGCTCGCCATCCCGATCGCGATCGGCATCCGCTACGGGCTGCGCAACCGCTCGCGCGAGCGCAACGAGACGTTCCGCCGCGAGGTCGAGACCCTCTCCGCCCGGGTCGGCGAGATGGCCTCGCTCATCCCGGTGACCCGCGCCCACGGCCTCGAGCAGACGGCCGTGACCCGCGTCGCCTCGGGGGCCGACGGCGTGCGCCGCGCGGGCCTGCACCTCGACATGCTGAACGGCCACGTCGCCTCCATCTCGTGGGTCGCGATGCAGCTGCTGGCGGTGGGATGCCTCGTACTCGCCGCCATCTTCTCGCTGACGGGCTTCCTCCCCATCACGCCGGGCGAGGTCGTGCTGCTGTCGACCTACTTCACGCTCCTCACCGGCGGGCTCACACAGGTGCTCATGCTCATCCCGGTCGGCGCGCGCGGCCTGGAGTCGATGCGCTCGATCTCGGAGGTGCTGCAGGAGCCCGACCTCGAGCAGAACGAGGGCAAGCGCACCGTCTCGCGCGTGGGCGGCCACCTCGAGCTGCAGCACGTGTCGCACCGCTACGACGAGGCGGAACGGGATGCCGTGCACGACATCACGCTCGACATCCCGCCCGGCGAGACCGTGGCCTTCGTGGGCTCGTCGGGCTCGGGCAAGTCGACGATGCTCAACCTCGTCCTCGGCTTCGTGCGCCCGACGGCGGGTCGCATCCTGCTCGACGGCGTCGACATGCAGGATCTCGACCTGCGCACGGTGCGCCGGTCGGTCTCGGTCGTGCCGCAGGAGTCGGTGCTCTTCGAGGGGACGATCCGCGAGAACATCGCCTACGGCCTCGACGACGTGTCGGACGACCGCCTGCGCGAGGCGCTGCGCGACGCGAACGCCGCCGAGTTCGTCGACCGGCTGCCCGACGGCTGGGAGACCGTGGTGGGAGAGCGGGGCGCGCGCCTGTCGGGCGGCCAGCGGCAGCGGCTCGCGATCGCGCGGGCGCTGGTGCGCGACCCCCGCATCCTGCTGCTCGACGAGGCGACCTCGGCGCTCGATCCCGAGTCGGAGGAGCTCGTCAAGGAGGCGCTCAACCGCCTCATGAAGGGCCGCACCACGCTCGTCGTCGCCCACCGCCTGTCGACGATCCGCCAGGCCGACCGCATCGTCGTGCTCGAACACGGCGAGGTCGTCGAAGTCGGCGGCCACGACGCCCTCGTGGCAGCCGCCGGCCGCTACGCCCACCTCCACGCGACGCAGGCCGGTCTCCCCCGCTGACCGGAACCGCGACCAGATCGCGGTGTGGGATAGCGCTTTCCGCTCCCACCGCCTACCCTGGAGAGGCGGGTGCGGCAGGGCTGCGGCATCCGTTCGCGATCCACCCGAAGGAGCCCACCGTGACCGACACCCTCCGCTGCGCCATCGTGGGCACGGGCGCGATCGCGCATTCGCACATCCGGGCCATCAGCGCCTACCCGCACGCCGAGCTGGTCGCGGTCACCGACCTCAGCCGCGCCTCGGCCGACGCGTTCGCCGAGACGTACGGTGCGCCCGCCGTGTACGACGACCTCGACTCCCTGCTCGCCGCCGAGCACCCCGACGTCGTGCACATCTGCACTCCCCCGGGCGCGCACACCGCGCAGACGCTCGCGGCATTCGCGGCCGGCGCGCACGTCGTGGTCGAGAAGCCCCCCGCACCGTCGCTCGACGAGCTTCAGGAGATGACGGATGCTGCGGCCGCCGCCGGTCGGCAGCTCGCTGCCGTCTTCCAGCAGCGCACCGGGACGGCGCCCGCCCACGTCAAGCGCCTTCTCGATTCCGGCGCGCTCGGGCGCCCCCTCGTCGCGCAGTGCCAGACGCTCTGGTACCGCGATGCCGCCTACTTCGCCGTGCCGTGGCGCGGGAAGTGGGAGACCGAGGGCGGCGGGACGACACTCGGCCACGCCATCCATCAGCTCGACCTGCTGGCGTTCCTGCTCGGCGACTGGACGCAGGTCGAGGGACGCCTCTGGCGCCTGGACCGCGAGACGAACACCGAGGACGTCTCGACGGCGACCGTGGTCTTCGAGGGCGGGGTGGTGGCACAGGTGGTGTCGAGCACGCTGTCGCCGCGCGAGACGAGCTCGATCCGCATCGACACCGAGAAGGCCACCATCACCGTCGACCACCTCTACGGCCACGGCCACGAGAACTGGCGCATCACGCCGGCGCCCTTCGTCGACGCCGACGAGGCCGCGACGTGGGAGATCACCGGCGCGGAGGAGCGCAGCGACCACGTGTACCTGCTGCGCGACGTGTTCGACGCCCTCCGCTCGGGCGCCCCCCTGCCGCCGACGGCCGACGCGCCGGCGCGCTCCATCGAGCTGGTCGCGGCGATCTACGCGTCGGCCGATGCCGGCGGCGCGGTCGTGACGCCCGCCGACCTCGCGGCGCACCCGACGCACCGCAAGAGCTTCGCGAGCGCCGTGATCGACCTGCGCCCGGTCGAATGACGGTCGACCCCGGACTCGACCCCGACACACCGGCTCCGCACGAGATCTACCGCGACCCCGTCTACGACGGCGCGACCGACCCCACTGTCGTGCACGGCTCGGACGGCTGGTGGATGTTCTACACGCAGCGCCGCGCCACGCATCCGCACCCGGGGGACGGCGTGGCGTGGGTGCACGGCACGCGCATCGGCGTCGCCCGCAGCGACGACGGCCTGCGCTGGACGTACACCGGGACTCTGGAACCGGATGCTGCGGGCCTGCGCCTGGCGGACGGGCCACCGCCTGCGGCGGTCGGCGAGACGCATTGGGCGCCCGAGATCATCCACGACGGCGCCCGGTGGCGGATGTACCTCACCGAGATCGACGGCGTGCCGGCCCGGTGGGAGGGACACGGGCGCCGGATCGTCGAGTACCTCTCCGACGACCTGCGCACCTGGACCCGTCGCGGCATGGTGCCGCTCGCGAGCGACCGCGTGATCGACGCCGCCGTCGCGCGCTGCCCCGACGGCCTCTGGCGACTCTGGTACAAGGACGAGGCGGCCGATTCGACGACCGCGGTCGCGGTGTCGGACGACCTCGAGTCGTGGCGGCTCGAGGGCACGGCCATCGGCGGACGCCCGCACGAGGGCCCGTTCGTCTTCGCACTCGCGGGCACGTGGTTCCTCCTCACCGACGAATGGCGCGGCATGGGCGTCTACCGCAGCACCGACGCCGTCACGTGGGAGCGACAGGGCGGGACGGACGCCGTCATCCTCGGCGAGAGCGGCTCTCCACGGGACGGCATCCAGATCGGACGGCACGGCTCGGTCGTCGTGATCGGCGACGAGGCCCGGCTGTACTTCTTCACCCACCCGTGGTGGGACGGCAGCGAGCTGGCAGACGCCGACGAGCGCAGCCATCGCCGCAGCGCCGTCCACGTCGCGCGCCTGCGAGTGGTCGACGGCGCTCTCGTCGCTGAGCGCTGACCCCGGAATCCCGCGGTTCTGCGCGCCTGAGACTGGGACCGCGCACAGTCCTAGAGCGGCATGGTGTCCCATCCGTTACTGAATCGTTCAAATTTCTCATCCGGATGCCTTGCGAAACGTTTTTAGACGGAGTACCGTAGCGGGCAAGCGCTTTCCAGAATCGTGAGATCCGCACCAGGAAGCGCCCACACCGCACACACAGACGACGAACGTCCCACGCGGAAGAACGCAGACGTTCGAAGAGAGGACAACGATGTTCAGCAAGAAGCGGGCAGTGACTGTCGCCGCTATCGCGGCCGGCACCGCCGTGGTGCTCGCCGGCTGCGCCGGCGGCGGCGGGAGCGCGAGCCCTGACGCGACCCCGACCTTCGACCCTGACGAGAAGGTCACCCTGAACATGTCGTTCTGGGGCAACGATGTTCGCGCCGATCTCTACAACCAGGTGATCGAGGCGTTCAACGAGGAGTACCCGAACATCACCGTCAACACCTCGTTCCTCGCGTTCCCCGAGTACTGGGAGAAGCGCCAGACCGAGGCGGCCGGCGGCGGCCTCCCCGACGTCATGCAGTTCGACTACTCGTACCTGCGTCAGTACTCGCAGAACGGGCTGCTGCTCGACCTCAACCCGTACCTCGGCAACATCATCGAGACCGACCCGCTCCCCGAGAACATCCTCCAGATCGGGGTCGTGGGCGACCAGACCACCGCCATCCCGACCTCGACCAACGCGTGGGGCATGTACACCAACCCCAAGCTCCTCGAAGAGGCCGGCGTCGACGAGTTCGCCGGCGGCAGCTGGGACGACTACACCGAATGGATGGGCGAGGTCACCGACGCCACCGGCGGCGAGATCTACGGCGGCAGCGACTTCACCTTCCGCATCCAGAACTTCGAGGTGCAGCAGCGCGCGAAGGGTGAGGACCTCTTCACCGAGGACGGCGAGGCGAACTTCACCAAGGAAGACCTCAAGGCCTTCTGGGAGCAGGGTGACGCGATCCGCGACGGCATCGGCGTCCCCGCGCAGAAGCTCGAGGAGCTCCTGCCCCTCTCCGGCTTCGACGCAGGCCTGGCCGCGAGCGAGCTGACGTGGGACAACTTCGGCGCCGGCTACCTCGCCAACCTGGGCGACCAGTACACCGAGCTGGGCCTCATCGCCCCGCCGGTCGAGGAGGAGGGCGCGAAGGACCTGTACCTGAAGCCGTCGATGCTCGAGGCCGTCTCGGCCAAGACCAAGCACCCCGAGGCCGCGGCCACGCTGGTGAACTTCCTCATCAACAGCCCCGAGTCCGGTGAGATCTTCGGCACCAACCGCGGCCTGCCCGCGTCGGAGACGGCGCTCGCGGCGGCGAAGCTCGACCCGCTGAGCCAGCAGATCGCCGACTACGAGGCGTCGATCTCCGACCGCCTCGGCGACGCGCCGCCGGTTCCGATCGTCGGCTACGGCACGCTCGAGCAGAAGTTCCTCGAGATCGGCAAGGAGCTCGGGTTCGGCACGATCAGCGTCGATGACGCCGTCGACCAGTTCTTCTCCGAGATGGACGTCGTCCTCAACCAGTGATGCTTCTCCGGGGCCCGGCTGCGCGAAGCCGCCCGGGCCCCGGAGACCCCATCGACACCCGACCTGTTGTATTGGAAAGTGATCTCGTGAGCACCACTGCTACCCGTGTGATCGTCACCGGTGACGAGTCCTCCCGCCGGTCGTTGTTCCGGCGCGGCCGCCCCGAGGGTCAGCTGTCCAGCCCCGGCGCCCGTGCCCGCGTCCGGCGCGAGACGCTCGCCGGATACGGCTTCCTCGTCCCGTGGCTCGTCGGATTCTTCGGGCTCACGCTGATCCCGATGGCGTACTCGCTGTACCTGTCGTTCACGAGCTACAACATCTTCTCGCCGCCCAAGTGGATCGGCTTCGACAACTACATCCGGATGTTCACGAACGACCCCTCGTTCATGCAGTCCGCGCAGATCACCTTGGTCTACGTGATCGTCGGCACGCCGATCACCCTCGCCGCCGCGCTCGGCGTCGCGATGCTCCTCAACTACCGCGACCGCGGTGCGGCGTTCTTCCGCTCCGCGTTCTACGCGCCCTCCCTGATCGGCGGATCCGTCTCGGTCGCGATCGTGTGGCGCGCGATGTTCGCCTCCGACGGCCCGGTCGACAACAGCCTCTCGTTCTTCGGCATCGACCTCGGCGGATGGGTCGGCAACCCGGCACTGGTGCTGCCGATGATGATCCTGCTGCACGTGTGGCAGTTCGGCGCGACGATGGTCATCTTCCTCGCCGGCCTCAAGCAGATCCCGAAGGAGCTCTACGAGGCCGCCGAGAGGGACGGCGCCGGCCCGTGGCACCGCTTCCGTGCGGTCACCCTGCCGATGCTCAGCCCTGTCATCTTCTTCAACCTGCTACTCGGCCTGATCGGCGCGTTCCAGGTGTTCGCGTCCGCCTACATCATCTCCAACGGCACCGGCGGCCCCGCCGGCATGACGAACTTCATCACCGTCTACCTCTACAAGCGCGGCTTCAGCGACGGCCAGATGGGCTACGCCGCCGCGATCGCCTGGGTGCTGCTGATCGTCGTCGCGATCATCGCCTTCATCCTGTTCCGCACCCAGCGCAGCTGGGTCCACTACTCCGGAGACAACCGATGAGCACCACGAGCTTCGGTCAGCCCACCATCGAGACCCTCGAAGACCACCTCACCACCGCCCCCGCGTCCAGCGGCGGCCGGCGGCGGGTCAAGCGGCGCACCTGGCAGACGATCATCTGGTTCGTCGTGCTCGTGGCGATCACCGCGATCGTGCTCTACCCGCTGGTGTGGCTGTTCCTGTCGACCTTCAAGCCGAACAGCGAGTTCGGCTCCAACCCGGGCCTGATCCCGCAGAACCCCACCGTCGACAACTACGTCAAGGTCGCCGACGGCATCGCCGGCGTGCCGATGTGGCGGTTCTTCCTGAACTCGTTCATCATCGCCGCGTCATCCGTGGTCGGCATCCTGATCTCGTCGTCGCTGGCCGCCTACGCGTTCGCCCGCATCCAGTTCAAGGGCCTCAGCGTGCTGTTCGCAGCGATGATCGGCACACTGCTGCTGCCGTTCCACGTCGTGATCATCCCGCAGTACATCATGTTCAACAACTTCGGGTGGGTCGACACCTTCATCCCGCTGATCCTTCCGAAGTTCCTCGCCACCGAGGCGTTCTTCGTGTTCCTCCTCGTGCAGTTCATGCGACAGATGCCCCGTGACATGGACGAAGCCGCCCGCATCGACGGCGCCGGCCACATGCGCATCTTCTGGTCGATCATCCTGCCGCTGATCAAGCCGGCGCTCATCACGTGCTCGATCTTCGCGTTCATCTGGGCCTGGAACGACTTCCTCGGCCCCCTTCTCTACCTCACCAGCCCCGACAACTACCCGCTGCCGATCGCCCTCCGTCTGTACAACGACGCGTCGTCCGGCGGCGCGGACTACGGAGCCACCGTCACCGCCAGCTTCGTCGCGCTCCTGCCGGTGCTCCTCTTCTTCCTGATCTTCCAGCGCTTCCTCGTGGACGGCGTCGCCACTCAGGGCCTGAAGGGCTAGCGCCGCCATGGACCGCAAGCAGCTGCGCGCGGCGCGGGGGGGCGCTGACGCCGCCAGCGGCGCCACGCGCGAGGAGCGCGGCCCGGCGCGCTACCCGGGAGCGAAGGGCGCCTTCGCCCTCTTCGGCGAGGTGCTGCTGACCGGGCTGCTGGTCACCGTGGCGGGTCTCCTCGTCGTGACGCTGCCGGCGGCGCTGGTCGCCGGCATCCGTCATCTCCGTCGCTACGTCAACGCGGAGCAGTCGCACGTGTCGACGTTCTGGCAGGACTGGCGCCGGGCTCTGCCCGGCGGCCTCGTCGTCGGGGCCGCGGGCACCGCGATCGCTGTCGTGCTCGCGCTCGACATCGTGCTCGCGAACTCGGGCGCCCTGCCCGGCGGTGGCCTCATCTCGATCGTCGGCTGGGCCGGGCTCGTCATCGGCGCGGTCGCACTGCTCGTCGCCGCGGGGGCGTGGACGCCTGAGCGCGGCTGGCGAGCGGCGGTGCGCAGCATCCCGTCGTCCATCGCCTCCGACCCGATCGGCGCCGTCTATCTCGCGGCAGCCTCGGTGCTCGCCGGCGTCGTGACGTGGATGCTCGCGCCCCTCATCATCGCCGGTCTCGGCTGCGCGGCCTTCGCCGTGGTCGCCCTTCCGGGGCGCCGCGGCCGCCGCTGACCTTACCCACCCTCTCGAAGCAAGACCCAGCCAGAAGGAGCTGCTCGACGTGCTGTACGGCGCCGACTACAACCCCGACCAGTGGCCCGAGGAGGTGTGGGACGACGACGTCCGCCTGATGCGCGAGGCCGGCGTCAACATCGTGAGCCTCGGCATCTTCTCCTGGTCGCGCATCCAGCCCGCCGAAGACGTATGGGACTTCGCGTGGCTCGACACCGTGATCGAGAAGCTCCACGCGGGCGGCATCGCGGTGAACCTCGCGACCGCGACCGCCTCTCCCCCGCCGTGGGTGAGCAAGACGTACCCCGAGACCCTCCCGGCCAACGAGTCGGGTGCGTCGTACTGGCCGGGCAGCCGCCAGCACTTCGCCCCCTCGTCGCCGACCTACCGGCGCCTGGCCGGCGAGCTGGTGCGCCGCCTCGCCGAGCGCTACGCGCACCACCCCGCCGTGGTGATGTGGCACGTCGGCAATGAGTTCGGCTGCCACCTCTGGATGGACTTCTCGGATGCTGCGCGCGATGCGTATCGCGGCTGGCTCGAGAACCGGTACGCCACGGTGGCGGCGCTCAACGAGGCATGGGGCACGAGCTTCTGGTCGCAGCGCTACGACTCGTTCGACGAGATCTTCCCGCCGCGCCTCGCCCCCTACAGCCACAACCCGTCGTCGATGCTCGACTGGCGCCGGTTCACGAGCGACATGCTGCTCGAGTGCTATCTCATGGAGCGCGAGATCCTGCTCGAGGCCGGCGCCACGCAGCCGATCACGACGAACTTCATGGGTCCGTTCAAGCCCGCGGACTACCGCAAGTGGGCGCCGTTCATGGACGTCATCGCGGACGACTGCTACCCCGACCCCGCGAACCCGAACCGCGTGCGCGACGCCGCGTTCCAGCGCGACCTCGTCCGTTCGCTCAAGCCCGGCGTGCCGTGGCTGCTGTGGGAGCAGGCGACGGATGCCGTCAACTGGCGTCCGGCGAACCCCGGCAAGCGGCCGGGCGCCCTGGCCGCCGAGTCCGCGCAGTCGATCGCGCGCGGCGCGGACGGCATCATGTTCTTCCAGTGGCGGCAGTCCCGCGCCGGCAGCGAGAAGTTCCACTCGGCGATGCTCCCCCACGCCGGCACCGAGACCCGCACGTGGGACGCCGTCACCGAGCTCGGCGCGCGCCTGGCCGCACTGCCGGAGCTCCCGGCGCCTGGCCGCGACGCGCAGGTCGCCCTCGTGTTCGACTGGGAGAACTGGTGGGCCGTCGAGGAGAGCGACCACCCCACCGAGGTCGACTACCTCGCGCTCGTGCTCGAGTGGTACGGCGCCTTCCACTCGCGGAACATCCAGGTCGACATCGTCGGCCCCGAGGAGGTCGGCCACGGCTACGACCTCGTCGTAGCGCCGGCGCTGTACCTGCTGCGCAACGAGGGCGCGTCGGCGCTCGCGCGTTTCGTCGACGACGGCGGGACGCTCCTCACCGGCCCGTTCACCGACATCGTCGATGCACAGGATCAGTTCCGCGACGGCGGGTTCCTGACGCAGCTCGGTCCGGTGCTGGGCCTGCGGTTCGAGGACTTCGGCGCGCTCGCGGGTCGGTCCTCGGGCGGCGCGGGCGTCGGCGCGCTCAGCGCGGACGCCGTGCAGGCCGCGCGGAACGCCGCGGCGGGCGGCACGGTGACGTTCGACCTCGACGAGGTGGAGCAGTCCGGGCGCCTCGTCGCCGAGTCCGTCCACGCGACCGGCGCCAGTGTGGTGGCGACGTTCACCTCGGGCCTGCAGGCCGGCGCGCCGGCCCTCACGCGCCATCGCTTCGGCTCGGGCGAGGCCTGGTACACCGCCACGCAGCCGGTGAGCGAGGGCGCGCTCGATGCCGTCGTCGCGACGGTGGTCGAGGCATCCGGTGTCCGCCCGGTCGTGGCGGATCGGCCCGCCGGCGTCGAGGCCGCGCGCCGGGGCGATCTGGTCACCCTCATCAACCACGGCGACGCGCGCGTGGAGATCTCGATCGACGGAACGGATGCCGAGACCGGCGTCGCCGTCACGCGCGTGGTGCTCGACGCCCAGGGCGTCGCGTTCATCACGGCACCCGTCCCCGCCCGTCCGACGGGATCCGCTGCCACACGGGACGCTGTCACCACCGGCTGACCCGGATCAGACACCACGATGCCGCGGCGCGATGTTCGTGCCGCGGCATCCGTGTCTTCGCGTGGTCGAGTCCGCGTCAGACGAGGCTGACGGCGACGGCGACGCGCTCCGTCGCCGAGCGCTGGGCGGCGTCGGCGAGGAGCAGGGCAGCGCGACCGTCGTCGAACGTGGGGCTCGCCGATGCGCCGTCGCGGACGAGCTCGACGAAGGAGCGCAGCTCGGCCGCATAGGCGTCGGCGTAGCGCTGCAGGAAGAAGTCCTCGTACGGTGCGGTGGCCTCGACCCGATCGGCGGTGGAGAGGCTCACCAGGCTCGTCGAACGGTTCGCGACCTGGAGCGTTCCCAGGGCGCCGAACGCCTCGAGGCGCTGGTCGTAGCCGACCGCGCTGTGGCGCGAGTTGATGATCGTCACGACCGCGCCCGATGCCGCGCGGAGCGTGACGACCGCGGTGTCGAAATCGCCGTGCTCGCGCGCGCCCGGGTCGAACGTGGTGGACCCGACGGCGCTGACCTCGACGATGTCGGGGAGGAAGAAGCGCGCCATGTCGAAGTCGTGGATGGTCATGTCGCGGAAGATCCCGCCCGAGACGGCGACGTAGGCGGCCGGCGGGGCGGACGGGTCGCGGCTGATGATGGTCAGCTGCTCGAGCGCCCCGATCTCGCCCGCCGCGACGCGCGCGCGGACCTCGACGAAGGCGGGGTCGAAGCGGCGGTTGAAGCCGAGCGCCACGGGGACGCCGGCCGCGGCGACCTTCGGGCGCAGCGCCTCCACCCGGGCGATGTCGAGGTCGATCGGCTTCTCGCAGAGCACCGGGATGCCGCGGTCCACGGCCTGCTCGATGAGATCGACGTGCGTCGGCGTCGGCGAGGCGATGAGCACCGCGTCCACGTCGTCGGCGGCGAACAGCTCGTCGGCGTCCGCGGTCACCCGGCCGCCGAAGCTGTCGGCCACGGCGCGGGCACCGTCGACGAACGGGTCCGCGACCCACGACAGCGTGGTGTCGGGGTTCGCGGCGATGTTGGCGGCGTGCACCTGGCCGATGCGGCCGGTGCCGATGAGGCCGAAGCGGAGAGGGGCGTGGGTCACGGCGGTGTCCTTATCGTCAGGAGTTCGGTGCGGGGCCGGTCAGGCCCAGGGACGCAGGGCGGCGCGGTTGACGCGCTGGTCGTCGCCGCGCGCGGCGCGGAAGGCGTCGATCGCCACGTCGGGCGCGTTGAGGACGTCCTGCTCGACGACCACCCACCCGTCGAACCCGCGCGCCTCGACGGCGTCCATCACGCCGGCGAGGTCGAGATCGCCGCGCCCGAAGGCGACGAACGAGCCCGACGACCACACCTCGGTCATCCCTCCGCCGGACGCCAGCACCCGCCGCAGTTCGGCGCGATCGACGTCCTTCAGGTGGAGGTGGTTGATGCGGTCGCCCCAGCGGGTCACCGCATCGAGCGGGTCGCCGTCGGCGATGAGCAGATGCCCGGTGTCGAGCGTCAGATCGACGTCGACATGGGCGAGGAAGCGGTCGATCTCATCGGGCGACTCCACGAACGTGCCCGCGTGGTGGTGGAAGGTGGGCTCGAAGCCGGCGGCGCGCACGAGGTCGGCCGCGCACTGGGTGTTCGCGAAGAGGCGCTCCCAGGCCGGGTCGCTGAGCGGGTCGACGTCCTGGCCGCGGCCGGGACGCGCGCGGCGCGCCAGGGAGCCGTCGTCGGCCAGCGTCGGCAGCGGCAAGCGGCCGGGGCCGGCCTCGGCCGCATCGGAGAAGACGCGCAGCGCGTCGTGCAGCGACGGGAGGGAGGCCTCGAACGCCTCGTCGTCCGAGAAGGGCAGCTGCACCCAGCCTCCGGCGAGCTCGAGGCCGAAGCGGGCCAGCCGGGCGCGCAGGTCGGCGTCGCGGCCGAGGAAGCCGACGGGGCCGAGGTCGACCCCGCCGTAGCCCGCATCCGCCAGCACCTCGAGCAGGTCGTCGGCTGCGACCGTGGCCGCGCCCTCGGGGGTCATCTCGAACACCCCGAAGCTCACGGGCGCCCCCGCGACGGTGGCCTTCATCGGATCGCTCCAGCAGTGCTCACGCAGTCCCCCTTCGGGTCAGAGTTCGGTGTGGACGAGGCGGGCCGCCGCGTCGACGGCGCCGGCGACATCGCCGTCCGGCGGGTACAGCAGCGCTCGGCCGGCGGTCAGGCCGCGCACGCCCGGAAGGGCGAGAGCATCCTCCCACGACGAGAAGGTCTCGTCGGGGTCGGCGCCCGAGTCGCCGCCGAGCAGGAGGGTGGGGAGGGTGGTCGCCTCCATGACCCGCGCCATGTCGGGCACGACGGGCAGCTTCATCCACGTGTACGCGCTGCTGACGCCGAGCCCCGCGGCGATCGCGAGCGACAGCACCACGGCATCGGGGGTGAGGTCGTTGACGATGCGGCCGTCGACCCAGCGGCTCATGAACGGCTCGACCATGATCGGCATCCGGGCGTCGGCCGCCGCGGTGACCGCGTGGGCGGTCGCCTCGAGGGTCGACGCCGTGCCGGTGTCGGCCAGGTTCACCCGCAGCAGCACCTTCGCGAAGTCGATCCCCGAGCGCACCATCGACGGCACGTCGTAGCCGGTGAATCGGTCGTCCATCTCGAACGCGGAGCCGCGCAGCCCGCCGCGGTTCATCGAACCCACGACGACCTTGTCGTCGAGGAGGCCGAGCATCGCGAGGTCGTCGATGATGTCGGGCGTCCCGAGGACGCCGTCGACACCGGGGTGGCTCAGTGCCACGGCCAGGCGCTCCAGCAGCAGGTACCTGCTCGCCATCGCGTCGGTGCGGTCGCCCACCGCCAGCGCACCCCGCGCGGGGTGGTCGGCCGCGACGATGAACAGCCGGCCGTCTCCGCGCACGACGTCACGCCGTATGCGGTTCGACAGCGCCTCCTGCACGGCGTCGGGGCGCTCGGCGCGGAGCGCCCGCAACGTGTCGAAGCCGATGGCGTCGATGACGGTGCTCATTCGCCGGTCCCTTCCGCGTGCAGTGCGAGGACGACACGGCCCGGGGCGCGGCCGGTCAGATAGACGCGGCGCCCGGTGGCGGCGTCGCTGGCCCCGAGGAACGCGTAGTCCTCGCCCGGGTGGTAGCGGCCGGGGCCGTCCGCGCGGTAGTCGTCGCCGGCGTCGAACGCGATGGCGGTGGCGCCCACGCGGTAGCGGCCGGCGCCGGACTCCAGCACCGCGGTGCCGTCTTCGCGCTCAGTCACGCCCTCGAACACTCCCCCGTCGCGGAACGCGAGCTCGAGCGCCCACGGGCTGTCCGGGCCGTCGATCGCGATCGACACGACGGCGCCGTCGGCCGTGGGCTCGACGTCGATGGCCGTGTGCAGGCTCACGTCGTCGGTGGCACGGTCGCCGAACGACATCGAGCCGTAGAACCGGCCGTCGTCCGTCAGCGCGTATTCGCCCGAGGGCGAGCGGCGATCGGCGGCGAGCGGCTGGTAGTAGTGGGCCGAGACCGTCTCGGCGAGCTCGTACCCCGACGCGTCGGATCGCGGCGCGAACCGGTCGGCGCGGAAGGGACCGAGCCCGAAGAAGTCGCGCGACAGTCGCACGGAGTCGAGCACGACGTCGCCCGCGAACATGCGCAGGAACGTCGGGTTCGCCGACAGCCCGGAGCGCACGCGGCGGAAGCGCGGGTAATCGCTGCCGCCGAACACCACGAGGCGCCGGCGCGGGGCGTCATCGACGATGAGCCCGGACTGCTCCCACGCGCGCTGCGGCGCCGGGGGCGCAGCATCCGGAAGCTCCTCCCCGATGCGGGGCGCGAGCAGCAGCTCGGTCAGCACCGCGGAGGGGTGAGGGATGCCGCCCTCCAGCGCGCGCCCGGCCGCCCAGGCGAGATCGCCCCGGCCGAGCTCGATGGCGTGGCGGCGGTAGGCCGCGAGATACGGCGCGAGCGGGAACCGCGTGAGCTGGTCCTGGCGTCGCGAGTGCACGGTCTCGACGGAGTCGTCGGGGTGGATGAGCCCGAGCGTGCTCTCGAGATTGCGGATGACCGCTTCCCGCGCGTCGGCGCGATCGAACACGTCGGCGATCACCGTGAGCGACGGGTTCGAGACGTACGCCGCGTAGTTGGCGCTGCGCTCGGAGTAGACGCCGTCGGGCGTGATGTCGATCCCCTCCGCGAGCCACTGCTCCGCGCGCTCGCGCAGCGCGGGCGACGGGCGCCGGCGGTGCAGGCGCGCGAGCGCCGCCGAAATCTCCCAGCGATGGTTGGGCGTGTGCACGCCGCCCACGAGGAGCGCGGGCTCGATCGCGTCCGCGATGGCGTTCAGCTCGGCGGCGAGCTCGGCGAGCGCCGCCTGCTCCTGCGCCGGCGCCTGTGCGATGAGCTGCAGTGCGTCGCACAGGTCGTTGACCGTGAAGGAGGAGTCCGGCGGCGAGTCGACGTTGTCGCCGCCGACGAACAGCCCGCTCGGCCCCTGCAGCGCCCGGAGCGCCTGGACGCTCTCACCCGCGGCGGCGATCAGCGCCCCGTCGCCGGCGTGCGCCGAGCGTGGCCACAGGTATGCCGCGACGAACAGCCGCGCGCGATCCATGAGGTGCCGGTGCCGCTCGTGAGGCCCGAGGGTCGCGCCCAGGGCGCGGCGCACCTCGTCGGCGACGGCCGCGTGGAGCGCCGCCTCGAATACGGAGTCCGTCACGGATCAGTCCTTCAGCCCCGAGTTGATGTCGGCGTTCATGATCTGGCGCTGGAAGATGGCGAACAGGATCACCATCGGGACGAGCGAGATCACGGAGGCCGCCAGGAGCACCGACCAGTCCACGTTGTCGGCGCCGACGATCGACCGCAGCGCCACCTGCAGCGTGTACCGGTCGGGGTCGCGCAGCACGATGAGGGGCCAGATGTAGTCGTTCCAACGCCACTGGAAGGAGAAGATCGCCAGCACGACCGCGATGGGCTTCGCGAGCGGCAGCATGATGCGCCAGAATGCGCCGAACTCCGAGACGCCGTCGATGCGGGCGGCCTCGAGCAGCTCGTCCGGAACCGTCTTGAAGTACTGACGGAACATGAAGATGCCGGTCGCGGTGATGATCGACGGCACGATGATGCCGGCGAGGGTGTTGTACAGGCCGAGGTCGCGGACGACCGCGAACGAGCTCGGCATGATGACCTCGGTCGGGAGCATCGTCGTGGCGAGGATGCAGATGAAGAAGACCTTCAGCCACCACGCCTTGTACTTCGCGAACGCGTAGCCCGTCAGCGCGCTGACGAAGACCGTCAGCACGGTCGTGACGATCGCGACGATCGAGGTGTTGAGGAAGTACTGCGCGAAGTTGAAGCGGTTCCACGCGGTCGAGTAGCCGCTGACCGTCCAGTCCTTCGGGAACAGCGTCAGCGGAAGGCTGAACAGCTCCGAGCCGGGCTTGAACGAGCTGAGGATGAACCAGGCGACCGGGATGAGGAAGCCGAGGGCGAGGATCCAGAGCAGCAGGGTGCTCGGAAGCGAGCGGAACGGCCGGGAGGCGCGGGGGCGCGATTGCTTCGCGGATCGAAGAGTTGTCATGCGAGATCGTTCCTCTTGTCGAAGCGCATCTGGATCAGCGCGATGATGATGAGGATCACCATGAGGACCATGGACGCGGCGCTGGCGTAGCCGACGTCGGCACGCTCGAAGCCGGTGCGGTAGATGTACTGCACGATGAACATGTTCGAGGTGCCCGGTCCACCGCCGTTGAGCGCCTGCACCATGGCGAACTCCTTCATCGACCCGATCGTGGTGAGGAGGATCACCATGAACGAGGTCGGGCGCAGGAGCGGCAGGATGATCCGGCGGAAGCGCTGCCACCCGTTCGCGCCGTCCAGCTGGGCGGCCTCGAGGTAGGACTGCGGGATGTTCCGGATCGCCGCGATGAACAGCAGCATGTTGAAGGCGGTGCCGCCCCACGTGCTCACGATCAGGATGAGCACCAGCGCGAGGTTGGGATCGGTCTCCCACTGCAGGCCGTTGCCGCCCATCAGCTCGATGAGGTAGTTCACGAGGCCGAAGTTCTCGCCGAACAGCCACTTCCAGATGACACCGGCGACGATCGGCGAGATGAGCCACGGCAGGAAGAAGATGATCCGGGCCGTCGCCTTGCCCTTCGCGAGCGAGCTCGTCAGCAGCATCGCGATGCCGAGCGCCGCGGCGAAGTGCAACGGCACCGACAGGATCGTGTAGAGGAAGGTGCGGCCGAGGACCGAGTAGAACACCGGGTCCTGGGCGAGGTCGATGTAGTTCTCGGCACCGATGAAGTCGGGGGTGCCGACACCGCTGTAGTCGGTGAACGAGTACCAGAGGCCGAGCGCGCCCGGCCAGAGGAAGAAGAGCCCGAAGAGCACCACCGCGACCGCGATGAACGACAGCGGCGCCAGGACGAACCTCGTCGAGCTCCGCCGGGAGCGGCGCGCGCGCTTCGCGCGCCGCTCCAGGGTGATGACCGCAGACGTCTCCGCGCTGCGACCATCGACGGACTTGGTGGTGGACATGGTCACTCCAGCGGACCCAGCTGGTCGGTGAACAGTGCGTTGATGTTCTTGATCGTGGTGTCGACGTCCTGCTCGCCGTTCAGGTACTTGACCGTCTCGTCGCGCACGGGGTCGCCGTCGGTCGTCACGTTCTGCGCGCCGTACTGCAGCTCCATCGCCTTGATGTCGCCCACGATGGCCGGCGACGCCGCGATGTCCTGGTTGTAGATGTCGAACGCGTCGGCGTGCGAGGAGTACGTGATGTCGAGGCCGTCGATCGCGGGGATGAACGACGAGGTCTCCGAGAGCTCGGTGTAGTTCTCGGGCTCGTACAGCCACTTGATGAAGTCGTGCGCGGCCTTCTGCTGCGGACCGTCGAAGACGACGACGGATGCCGCGTTGCCGTAGTTCGTCGCGCGCTCCTCGTCCTGCGGCATGTACACCGAGGCCCATTCGAAGTCGGCGATGTTCACGGCGAAGTCGGCGATCTGCCACGACCCCGAGAGGTACGAGACGACGTCGCCGCTCTTGAAGAGGGCGTTGCCGTCGGCGTCCGACAGCCACACGGAGCGCGGCATGAACGAGTCGTCGTTCAGCGAGTTGAAGTACTCGAGGGCGACCTTGGTCTGGTCGTTGGTGCTGAACTCACCCGACTTGTCGGGCTGGAAGTAGTCCGAGCCGAACTCGTACAGGAACGCCTTGAGGCGGTGCGAGGACTTGTCCATCACCATGCCGTAGCTGGTGCCCGTGGCGGCCTGCACCTGCTTGACGGCCGCGACGTACTCGTCCCACGTCCAGATGTCGTCCTCGCTGGTGGGGTACGCGACACCCGCCTCGTCGAACAGCGTCTTGTTGATGAACATGCCGACCGCGGTGATGTCGGAAGGGAGGGAGATGACGTTGCCGTCGTCGTCCTTGTCGGAGAGCTCGGTGCGGATCTCGCTGCCGTCGGTGATGTCGGAGAGGTCGGTGGCCTCGCTGCGCCACACCGGGTCGACCGAGCCGACGCGCGCGATCGCGGGAAGGTCGTTCGCCTGCGCGGCGTTGCGGAGCTTGGTGGCGAGGTCGTCGTTCGCGATGTCGACGATCTCGACCTTGACGCCCGTCTCCTCCTCGTACTTCTCGGCCATGTGCGCGTAGCCGCCGCCCTGGTTGGCGTCGCCCGAGAGGAAGAACTGGATGGGCTCGTCGGACTGGCCGGCGTCACCCGAGCCGCTGCACCCGGTGAGGGCGACGGCGGTGACAGCCGCGGCGGCGAAGGCGAGAGTCACCCGCATGCGGGCAGTGACTGAATGCTTCATTGGATTTCCCTTTCGCCCCGGGGAACCAGGGGCCAACATCGTTGTCGATCGGGCGCGGGATTTCGCGTCCTGAGTGCGGCTCCGGAGCTGGGGCTCGAAGTCGATCGCTGATACGATGTTAGGACATTAATGCAAAGTTCGCCATCGGGCAAGCGCCTTCCATGTCTTCATCGACGAGCGGGAAAGCGCCTTCCGGTGCGGCGGCGCGCCGCCGCTCTTCACCACTCATCGACGAGGAACACATGGAGATCGCCACCACCCGTCCCGGTTCCGGCACCATCGCTGCCCGCGCACGTCTGCGCTCGAACGCGCCGGAGCAATCGCTCGACGGGCGCTGGCGCTTCCGGGTCTCGCCCTCACTGCGCAGCGCGCCGGCCGACTGGCGCGGTGCCGACACCGCGGCGTGGGGCACGATCGAGGTGCCCGGGCACTGGAACCTGCAGGGCTACGGCTCACCTGCCTACTCCAACGTGCAGATGCCGTTCCCGGTCGATCCCCCGTTTCCGCCGGATGCGAACCCGATCGGGGACTATCGCCTGGACTTCACCGCGTCCGCGGACGTCCTCGCTCACGGCAGGCGGCTGCTCCGTTTCGACGGCATCGAGTCGGCGGCCGAGGTCTGGCTGAACGACAGCCTCATCGGGACGACCCGCGGAAGCCGCCTCACGCACGAGTTCGACGTGTCGCACATCCTCGTGGCAGGGGTGAACCGTCTGGCCGTGCGGGTGGCGCAGTTCAGCGACGCGACCTATCTCGAGAACCAGGACATGTGGTGGCTGCCGGGCATCTTCCGCAGCGTCACGCTCCTCGCACGGCCCGACGGCGGCGTCGACGACGTGTTCGTGCACGCGGATTGGGACGGTCAGGCATCGGAAGGGGTCCTCGACGTCGAGGCCGAGGTCGAGGGCGGCGGCGGCGCGCGCCTCGTGATCGAGGAGCTCGGCGTCGACGTCCCGGTCGGTGGATCGCTGCGCCTGGCCGACGTCGAGCCGTGGAGCGCAGAACGCCCCCGCCTCTACGACGTCGAGATCCGCACCGAGACCGAGACGGTCTCGCTCAAGGTCGGCTTCCGCAGGGTCGAGGTGCGCGACGCGCGCCTGCTCGTCAACGGCGCCCCGATCACGCTCCGCGGTGTCAACCGCCACGAGCATCGTCCGCGGCACGGCCGGGTCTTCGACGCCGGCGTGGCGCGGGACGAGCTGTTGCTGATGAAGCGGCACAACATCAACGCGGTCCGGACGTCGCACTACCCCCCGCAGCCCGACGTGCTCGACCTCTTCGACGAGCTCGGCTTCTGGGTCATCGACGAGTGCGACCTCGAGACCCACGGCTTCGAGCATGTCGGCTGGCGCGGCAACCCGAGCGCCGACCCGGTGTGGCGGGATGCGTTCCTCGACCGCATGCAGCGCACGGTGCACCGCGACAAGAACCACGCGAGCGTCATCATGTGGTCGCTCGGCAACGAGTCGCACGTGGGGGCGAACCTCGAGGCGATGGCCCGGTGGACGAGGTCCGCCGACCCGAGCCGCCTCATCCACTACGAGGGCGACTGGGAGAGCCGCTACGTCGACGTGTACTCGCGCATGTACGCGCCGCACGACGAGGTGCGCGAGATCGGCGAGGAGACGCTCCGGCCCGTGCCGTTCGACGCCACCCCTGCGCAGGCGCATCGCCTCACCCTGCCGTTCCTGCAGTGCGAGTTCGCGCACGCGATGGGCACCGGGCCCGGCGGCCTGCAGGAGTACTGGGATCTGTTCGAGGCCTACCCGCGGCACGCCGGCGGGTTCGTGTGGGAGTGGATCGAGCACGGCATCGCGGTGGACGCCCCGGACGGCAGCAGCCGCATCCTCTACGGCGGCGATTTCGGCGAGGCCGTGCACGACGGCAACTTCGTGATCGACGGGCTCGTGGACGCGGACCGCAACCCGCGGCCGGGCCTGCTCCACTACGCGGCAGTCATCGCGCCGGTCGCGATCGACGTCGACGCCGCGCGCGAGACCGTCCGCGTCGCCAACCGGTACGACGTCCTCGACCTCGGGCACGTCGAGCTGCGGTGGTCGCGCGTCGTCGACGGCCAGGTCACCGCGTCGGGCACGCTCGTCGCCCCGCCGTGCGGGCCGCGCGAAGCCGTCACCCTCGAACTGCCCGGGCAAGGACGGACGGATGCCGCGGCCGAGGTCGCCGATGTGCTCACCGTCGAAGCGGTCACGACGGCGGCCTCGCCCTGGGCCGGCGCCGGCCACGTGCTCGCGAGCGGCCAGCAGGTGCGCGAGGGCCGCCCGGTCGTGCCGGCAAGAGTCGCCGCCGAGGCG
>JAVBUG010000332.1:0-6349 GCA_031555515.1 Microbacterium sp.
TGAGGAGCACGCCGATGTCGGTGAGCTCGACGCTGCGCCCCTGTTTCACCACGAGGGTCATCGACAGCCGCCGCTCGGCGCGGTGCAGATGCTGGCTGATCGCGGGCTGCGTCGTGCCGAGGGCGCGGGCGGCGCCGGTGATGGAGCCGGTCTCGGCGATCGCGCGCACGATGCGCAGGGTCTGCAGATCCAGGCTGATGTCGGTATCGGAATCGAGGGGCATGGCGACCTCCGTCGTCAGGACACACCCTCGGGTCGGCGGTGGATCCCTCTATCGAAGCACCCTCGTGTTTCGGGCAGGAAACACGGGTCCGGGGGCGCATAACCGGCCGTTATGCGATTGCGGCGCGAGGGCCGGAGCGCGCTATACCAGATCGCGTGACTGATGCAGCCCTGACCCCGCCGCCCGACCCCGTCGTGTGTCTCATCGGCGTCGGCCCGCGCGGCACGTGCGTGATCGAGCGGCTCGGCGCGATCGCCCGCGAGGCCGTCGGCGACCGCGCCTGGACCCTGCACCTCGTCGACGACGCGCCCTTCGGCGCGGGCCGCATCTGGCGGCTGGACCAGACGCAGGAGCTGTGCATGAACACGCTGAGCGGCGCCGTCACCCTGTTCACCGACGAAGCCACCACCGTGATGGGTCCGGTCTCGCCGGGCCCGACGATGCAGGAATGGTGCCTGCTCGTGCGCGACGCGCTGGACGGGACGGATGCTGCGGCCGACGTCCCCGCCGCGCACCGCGCCGCGTTCGCCGCCACGCCGCTCCCCTCCGCCTTCTTCGCGCAGCCGCACCTGCTGGACGAGGCCCGCATCGTGCGACCGGAGAGCCACCCGAGCCGCGCGCTGTACGGCGCGTACATCACGTGGTGCTTCGACCACGCGCTCGCCGCCCTGCCCGCGTCGGTCACCGTCGTGAAGCACCGCACCCGCGCCGTCGGCATCTCGGCGGCCGGCGACCGGGAGCACGTGCTGCTCGCGGACGGCACCGCGATCGCCGTCGACGACGTCATCCTGTCGCCCGGCTGGCTCGCCAGCGCCGAGCCCGACGCCGAGGCGCAGCTCACCGCAGCGGTCCGCCACCGTGACGACCTGGTCTGGGTGCGGCAGGGGAGCCCCGTCGAGCAGGAGCTCGACGCCGTTCCCGCGGGAGCTCCGGCGATCGTCCGCGGTCTCGGGATGGGCTTCTTCGACGCGATGGCCCTCCTCACGATCGGTCGCGGTGGACGGTTCCGCGACGACGGCGGCCGTCTCGTGTACGAGCCCGGCGGCGGCGAGCCCGTGATGCACGTCACGTCGCGGCGCGGCATCCCGTTCCATGCGAAGTCGCTCTGGGGAGGTCTTCCCCCCGCGGCGCGGCAGACGTACTTCTCGAGGTTCGATCCGAGCGGGATCGGGCGTCCGATCGACTTCGAGCGCGACCTCTGGCCGCGCATCGTGCAGGACTCCCTCGCGGGCTGGTACCGGGCCGTGGCGGAGCTGGAGCCCGCGGCGCTGGAGGGGTCGCTCGAGGACATCCTGCGCCTGGTCGACGATCCTGCGCTCGCGCTGGATGCCGCCGCGTTCGATGCCGCGGTCGCGCCCCTCGTCCCCGATCCGCGACACCGCTTCGACCTCGTGAGCCTCATGTCGCCCGACACCGCGGCATGGTCCTCGCCGGACGCCTTCCAGGCGTGGGTCGTGCAGTACGTCGAGACCGACCTCGCCGAGGCGCGTCTCGGCATGGCGAGCCCGCTCAAGCGAGCCCTGTGGGAGGTGAACGCGGCGCGCAAGCACGCGTCGAAGTACATGGGATTCACCCACGCGACCGCCGAGACCCATGCGAGCGGCCTGTATCGATCGTTCGCCTCGTTCGGGCAGATGATCGGCAGCGGCCCGCCGGCCTTCCGCAACGCCCAGCTGCTGGCCCTCGCCGACGCGGGTCTGGTGCGTTTCCTCGGCCCCGCCGGCCGCGTCGGCCTGGATGCGCACGGATTCACCGGCGAGTCCGCCCTCGTCGCGGGGTCTCGCGTGAGCGCGCCCGCCCTCGTGGACGCGTTCATGAACGCCCACGATGCGCGCGCGAGCCTCGATCCCCTGATGCGCGGCCTCACCGACCGCGGGATCGTCCGGCCGCACCGGCGTCGCACGCGCACCGGCGAGTCCGTCGCGGGCTCGGGCTACGCGGTCGAGCCGGGCACCAGTCGCGTCATCGGCCTCGACGACACCGTGACGCCGCGGATCCAGATCATCGGCATCCCGGTCGACGACACGCGCGGCGACACCGTCATCAGCCCGATGCCGCGCGTCAACGCGACGTTCCTGCGCGAGGCCGACGGCGCCGCGCACGCGGCCCTGCGCACGCTCTTCCCCGCCCGCTTCCCCGCCGACCAGGAGGTCCTCCATGTCTGAAACCCGCAAGCTCGCCGTCGTCGCCGGAGCCACGAGCGGAATGGGCTGGGAAGTCGCCCGCGATCTCGCGGCCGACCACGATGTCGTCGCACTCGGACGCTCGGCCGCCGCGCTCGCCGAGCTCGACGCCGTTCCGGGCATCAGCGCGGTGTCGTGCGACATCACCTCGGCCGCCGAGCGCGAGGCGCTCGCGGGCCGCCTCGAGCGGGTCGATGTGCTCGTGCACGCCGCGTCGGGGAACACCGGCGCCACCGGCGGCGTGGACGAGTGGGAGGCCATGCTCGGCATGTTCGTGATCGCGCCGGCCGAGATGACGCGGCTGATGCTGCCCCAGCTGCGCGCATCCCGAGGGACCGTCGTGTTCATCGGGTCGGGGGCGAGCACCAAGCCGACGCCGGGGATGCCGCTGTACACGGCGGCCAAGCACGCGCTGCGCGGCTACGCCGACACTCTCCGCATCGCCGAGGCGCCGCTGGGCGTGCGGGTGGCCACGGTCGCGCCCGGTCCCACCGACACCCCCGGACTGCGCCGCAGTCGCTCGGCCGCCGCGTCGCCCTACGAGCCGGATCGCTACATCCGCCCCTCGAGCGTCGCCCGCGCGGTGCGCTTCGTCGTCGACACACCCGAGGACGTGCATCTGACGGATGTGGCCGTCCGCCCCCGGGTGGAGCTGTCGCGTTGACGCCGCCAGACCGCAGAGATCCCTGGACCACCCGCAAGTGGGAGGTCGGCGACCCCGAGATCGGCGCGTGGATCGCCGAGTCCGACTTCGGCCCCGCCCCCGAGATCACCGCCGCGCTGCACCAGGCGGTGGATCGCGGATTCCTCACCTACCTGCCCGACCCCGCGGCGGCGGCCGCCGAGCGTGCGTGCTCCGACTTCCTCGCGGCCCGCTACGACTGGCACGTCCCGCCGGAGCGCGTCCATCTGGTGCCGGACGTCGTCGCGGCGCTTCGGATCACGATGGACCACTTCGTCGAACCCGGCGGGGCGATCGCCGTGCCCACGCCGTGCTACGCGCCGTTCCTCACCGCCCCGGCGCGCGCCGGCCGGCGGGTGATCCAGGTGCCCTCGGTCGACGTCGGCGGGCGGTGGCGGATCGACACCGCTGCGCTCGCCCGCGCGTTCGCGGACGGCGCGCGGCTCCTGGTGCTGTGCAATCCGCACAACCCGCTCGGGCAGGTCATGACCCTCGACGAGCAGCGCGATGTCGCCGCCGTCGTCGAGCGTTACGGGGCGCGCGTGTTCTCCGACGAGATCCACGCCCCGGTCGTGTACGGCGGCGCACGGCATCGGCCGTACGCGGCGCTCTCGCCGGCGACGGCCGCCCATACGACCACCGCCACCGCGACGTCCAAGGGCTGGAACATCCCCGGCCTCAAGAGTGCGCAGCTCATCCTGACCTCGGACGCCGACCAGGCGCAGTGGCGCGAACGCGACATCGTGCCGTACCTCGAGGGCAGCATCCTCGGAGCGGTCGCCGCCCGCGTCGCGTACACGGACGGCACCGCGTGGCTCGACCGCACGCTGCGGGTGTTCGACGATCACCGCCGGCTGCTCGGGGAGCTGCTCGCCGAGCACGCCCCCGATGTGGGATACCGGATGCCCGAGGCCACGTACCTCGCCTGGCTGGACTTCCGCGCCTATGCTCTCGACGTCGATCCCGCCCGCCACCTGCGCACGCACGCCGGGGTGGTCGCCTCCAGCGGCGCGGACAGCGGCCTCGGGGGCGAGGGTTTCGTGCGGTTCAACTTCGCGATGCCCGCCGATCTCCTGGAGCGGTCGGTCGTCGCGATCGGCGACGCGATGCGCTCCGTGCCGCTCGTCGGGGGCACGGCCGAATCCCGGATCGCCGGAGCGAGCTGACGGCGGCGCTGCGGGAGCGGGGGCCTGCGGCGTCAGACGCGGTCCGAGCCCGCGGCATCCGTCTCCTGTCCTTTCGGGGTTTGGGGCGCGTGCCGTGCGTTCGGGGCGTACGCCGCGCGCCCCGAACGATCGCGGCGCGCCCCAAACCCCGGAGGCAGCCCGGGATCGAGCAGGATTCAGGAAGCGCGGTGTCCGGGTTCACCGGCATACTCGTCGGCATGGCATCGGACTCCCACATCGCTGATTCGCACGAAGTCATCCGCGTCGTCGGCGCCCGCGAGAACAACCTCAAGGACGTGTCGGTCGACATCCCGAAACGGCGGCTCACCGTGTTCACCGGCGTGAGCGGGTCGGGCAAGTCGTCGCTGGTGTTCGGAACGATCGCCAACGAGTCGCAGCGCCTCATCAACGAGACGGACCCGACGTTCGTGCAGCAGTTCATGGGGCAGTTGAGTCGCCCCGAGGTCGACGCGCTCGAGAACGTGAGCCCGGCGATCATCGTCGATCAGGAGCGCATGGGCTCGAACGCGCGGTCCACGGTGGGCACCGCGACCGATGCGCACGCGATGCTGCGGCTGCTGTTCAGCCGCATCGGCGTGCCCCACGTCGGCTCGCCGCAGGCGTTCTCGTTCAACATCCCGTCGGTGTCGGGCGCCGGCGCGATCACGCTCGAGAAGGGCGGCAAGAAGGTCAAGGAGCGCCGCTCGTTCGAGATCACGGGTGGCATGTGCCCGCGCTGCGAGGGCCTCGGCGAGGTCAGCGACGTCGATCTCGACGAGTTGTACGACAGGACCAAGTCGCTGAAGGACGGCGCGATCCAGGTTCCCGGCTACAACCCCGACGGGTGGATGGTGAAGGCCTTCACCGAGTCCGGCTTCGTCGACCCGGCCAAGCCCATCCAGGACTACACCGAGCAGGAGCGCGCCGACTTCCTCTACAAGGAGCCGACCAAGGTCAAGATCGCCGGCATCAACATGACCTACGAGGGTCTCGTGCCGAAGATCACGAAGTCGATGCTCCAGAAGGACCGCGAGGCGCTGCAGCCCCACATCCGCGCCTTCGTCGACCGCGCCGTGAAGTTCCTGCCCTGCCCCGACTGCGGCGGCACCCGCCTGAACGAGGGCGCGCGGTCGTCGAAGGTCAAGGGGAAGAGCATCGCGGATGCTGCGGCCATGCAGATCACGGATCTGGCGGCGTGGCTCGACACGGTGGACGACCCCTCCGTCGCACCGCTCATGGTGGGGCTCCGCCAGACCATTGCATCGTTCATCGACATCGGACTCGGCTACCTGTCGCTGGACCGCGCCTCGGGCACGCTCTCGGGCGGCGAGGCGCAGCGCACCAAGATGATCCGCCACCTCGGGTCGGCGCTCACCGACATCAGCTATGTCTTCGACGAGCCCACGGCGGGCCTGCACCCCCACGACATCCAGCGCATGAACCGGCTGCTGAAGCTCCTGCGCGACAAGGGCAACACGGTGCTCGTGGTCGAGCACAAGCCCGAGGTCATCGAGATCGCCGACCACATCGTCGACCTCGGCCCGGGTGCGGGTCGCGCGGGCGGCCAGGTGCAGTACGAGGGCGATGTCGAGGGCCTGCGCACCTCTGGAACGATCACCGGCCGTCATCTCGGCGACCGCGCGCGCCTCAAGGACTCGACGCGGGCCCCGAAGGGCGCGCTCGAGATCCGCGGAGCTACTCAGCACAACCTCAAAGAGGTCGATGTGGACGTGCCGCTCGGCATCCTCACCGTCGTCACCGGCGTCGCAGGATCGGGGAAGTCGTCGCTCATCCATGGCAACGTGCCCGGCTTCGACGACGTCGTGGTCGTCGACCAGTCGCCGATCAAGGGCAACCGCCGCTCGAGCCCGGCGACGTACACCGGCATCCTCGACACGATCCGCAGCGCGTTCGCGAAGGCCAACGGCGTGAAGCCCGCGCTCTTCAGCGCCAACTCCGAGGGCGCGTGCCCCGCGTGCCGCGGCCTCGGCGTGATCATCACGAACCTCGGGTTCACGCAGACGGTCGAGACCCTCTGCGAGCTCTGCGAGGGATCGGGTTTCAGCGACGAGGTGCTCGAGTACACGCTCGACGG
>JAVBUG010000361.1:0-7874 GCA_031555515.1 Microbacterium sp.
ACGTCGAGCCGTGGCGCGTCGAGCGCCGACTCGACCGTCGCGGCGGCGCCGGCGACGGCCGCCCGGCGGGCGCCCAGCGGATCGATCGGCCACTGCAGCACGCGCCGCTCCCCCTGGTACGGGTCGTCGCCCGGCTCGTCCTCGGCGATCGGCACTTCGAGCGCCTCGGCGATCTCGGTGAAGAACGTGCTGCGCATACGGGGGCGCTTGGTGCCCGACCACGTCGCACCCGTCAGCAGCAGGTGGTCGCGGGCACGGGTGACCGCGACGTACGCCAGACGACGGTCCTCTTCGAGCTGCCGCGCGCGGTTGGCCTCGACGAAGGTCTCGATCGCCTCTTTGAGCTCCTGCTGGGTCGTCGCGGACTGCCAGCCGAGAGCCGGCAACCATGCCGAGTCGCCGCGGAACGCGTAGGGCAGGACGCCGAATCCGAGCCAGGCCTTCGTGTCGCGGGGCGCGCTCGGCAGCTCGTCCTTGACGAGGCGCACGACGGCGACGGCGTCCCACTCGAGGCCCTTCGACCCGTGGATCGTCAGCAGCTGCACGACGTCGTCCTCCGGCGGCTCCGTACGCGGCGCGAACTCGTCCAGCTGCTCGGCATGGTCGAGCCACGCGAGCAGGCTCGACAGCGACCCTGTCTCGTCGGCGGCGAGGAAGGCGTGCACCTCGTCGACGAACGCCCGCAGCTGCGCCGACGCGACGCGCGCGGGGCCGCGTGATTCGTTCGCGGCGAGCTCGATGTCGAGTCGCAGCTCCAGCTCGATCAGCCGCACCAGCTCGGGGATCGGCATCCCGCTCGCCTGACGCAGACCCGCGAAGACGGATGCCGCGTCCCGCAGCCGGACGCGCGCCTCGGGCGTGAACCCCTCCAGCCAGCCATGGTCGGGCTTCTGGCGCAGGACGAAGTCGAGCGCATCGACGAGCGACCCGTCGTCGTCGCCGGCGCTCCCCCGGATGCGCTCCACCACCTCGGGCGCAAGGGGCTGCAGTGCGGTGTCATGACGCGCGAGGCGGCGGGACAGCGCCGCGAGCTCACGCAGGTCGGGCAGGCCGATCGCCCATCGCGGTCCCGAGAGCAGCCGGATGAGCGCCGAGCCCGCCGACGGGTCGCTGATGACGCGCAGCGCGCAGACGACGTCGACCACCTCGGGGGTCGACAGCAGTCCCCCGAGTCCCAGGATGCGGTGCGGGATGCCGCGGCGCCCGAGAGCGTCGCCGAAGCGCACCATGTGCTTCTTGCTGCGGAAGAGGATGGCCCCGGTGGTGGATCTACCGCCGTCGGCCCGCTCGGCGCGGACGCGCGCGAACCACTCGGCGACGCGGTCGGCCTCGGTGTCGAGGTCGGCGTCGAAGCCGAGCTCGACGACGCCGGAAGGCGCCCCCGGGCGCGGCTGCAGCTCGCCGACCGCGACGGAAGCCGACGCCGAGAGGGGTGCGAGCACGGCATTCGCCGCCGTCAGCACCGAGGCGCTGTTGCGCCAACTCGTGAGCAGCGCATACCGCGCGCAGGCCGCGCCGGGTGAGAAGGCCGCTGCGAACCCGCCGAGGTTGCCGGCGCTGGCGCCACGCCAGCCGTAGATCGCCTGGTGCGGATCGCCGACCGCCATCACACCGGTGCCGGCGAAGAGGGCCGCCAGCAGATCCGTCTGCGCGACCGAGGTGTCCTGGTATTCGTCGAGCAGGACGACGCGGTAGCGGCCCTGCAGCTCGTCGGCGACGGCGCGGTGGCTGGCGACCACCTCGAGCGCGCCGGCTACCTGGTCGGAGAAGTCGATGACCCCGAGACGGAGTTTCTCTGCGGCGTACTCGCGCGCGAGATCGGCCAGCAGCGCGAGCGCATCGACCCGGTCGGCGGCGTCCGCCACATCGGCGTAGACCGTCGTGCGCCGATTGGTGGACGGGAGCTCCCGCACGGCGCCGAACCGCCCGGGGAACGCGGCGAGCGCGTCGAAGTCGACGAGGTTGTCGACGCCGTCGCGGGCGATCCGCAGCGCCGCGCCGACGATCGTGCGCACCGCCTCGCCCCGCTCCTCGAGGCGCGGGTCGTCGGAGGCGAACACGACGCGACGCATGAGGAGCCAGGCCGCGGACTCCGAGAGGACGGAGGCCTCGGCATCGCGTCCGATCCGGAGAGCGTGCTCGCGCACGATCTGGTCGTCGAAGCTGTTGTAGTTGGCGACGGTCGGCCGGTGCTGCAGCGCGTCGCCGACGGACTCCTGCGCGATCGCCTCGACCCGCTGCGCGAGCGCGTCGAGCAGGCGATGACGCTCGGCCGTCGCCTTCGCCCCGTCGACGCCGGAGCGCTCGAGCTCGCCGAACACGTCGAGCCGCCCCTCGTCCGCAAGGGCGGGCAGCGACGCCAGCAGGCCGCGGCGCTCGAACTCCGCCAGGCGCGCGAGCCGCTTCTGGATGCGCTCCGCGAGCTCGCCGGCGGCCTTGCGCGTGAACGTGAGGCCGAGCACCTCGTCGCGGCGGACGATGCCGTTGGCGACGAGCCAGACGACTCGTGCGGCCATCGTCTCGGTCTTGCCGCTGCCGGCGCCGGCGACGACGAGTGCGGGCGCCAGCGGCGCCTCGATGACGGCGATCTGCTCGTCGGTCGGCGGGAACTGTCCGAGTGCGGAAGCGATCACGCGTGCTGACAGGGTGGGAGTCGGGGACACGGCCTCGGTGTCCAGGGGCTGCACGATGGTCACGAGGAGCTCACCGCGCCCACGGTGTGGATCCGGCAGAGCCCGTAGGAGTGCTCGTCACGGCAGTGCTCCTCGTACGGCGCGGTGAAGCTCGTGCCGCGCATGACGGCGACCGCCTCACGGATGCGGCCGACGAACGCGTCGCGGCGCTCGTCGTCGAACGGCGGCTGCCAGGGCGTCACGTAGTCTGACTTCGTCGCGCTCGGCCGGAGCACCAGCAGTTTCGCGCCGCCCGGCGCGTGACCGTCGGCCTCGGGAATCGCCCCCGATTCGAAGGCGAGCTGGTATGCCGCGAGCTGGGGGTTGTCGAGCACTCTGGCGTCGGTCTGCGGCTCGCGCTTGCCGGTCTTGAGATCCATGATGACGACGGTTCCCTCCGGAGTCAGCTCGACACGATCGATGTACCCCGACAGGACCACGCGGTGCTCGGCCGGCTGGGCGTCGACGTCCCCGTCGAGGTCGGGAGCGCTCGCCCGCGGCTCGCCGATCGTTGCGCCGTCTTCCAGCGGGATCACCACCTCGAAGTGCGGCTCGGCTCCGATCAGCGTTCCGCCGGAGTCGTCGAATCGCCGGAGGTAGAGGTGCAGGCGCCGCACCAGATCGCGTGCGCGCGTCTGCTCCGCGCGGTCGCGCCAGTCCGCCTCGAACGTCAGTTCGCCCCAGCGCGACTCGACCTCCGTCCACAGCGCAGCCTCGTCTTGGCCGGCCGCGTGTTCGAGTGCCGCGTGGATGATCGTGCCGAGGCCGGCGGTGGTGCCCCCCGGGTCGCCGCCGAGATCCGCGATGACCCAGTTGAGCTCGCACTCCTCCAGGGCGTGCAGGCGCGAGGGCGAGACGCGGACGTCTTCTCGCGAGAGGTCCCGCAGGGGTCCGGTCGATGTCGGCCCCGCGACGCCGTACCACTCGCGCGGCGAGGCTCCGGGAACCCCGGCGTCGGTCAGCAGCGCGAGCTGCTCCGCCGCGCGCGCCGCCGGTGCAGCGACCGACCCCGGCGCGGAGCCCGCGCGCTGGCCGACAGCGGTGAGGGTCCGCCGGTGCCGCGCGACGAGCCCGCGCAGGGACACCGGGTGGTCGAGCTCGAAGGGCTCGGGATCGGGCAGGAGTTCGAAGAACACGCTCGGTCCGGTGTCGTCGTCGTCGACGGCCGTCACGACCACTTCGGCCGTCGCGCGCGAGAGCGCGCGGGCGAGGAGGCGCAGTTCGTCGTGCATCGCCCCACGGCGGCGATCGAACGCGCCGAGCGTCTCGCCGTCGGCGCGAGTGGCGGCATCGGTGAGACGCCACGTGTCGAGCAGGCTTCCGCGCAGCCGGGTGTTGGGCCAGACGCCGTCCTGCACGCCGGCGACCACGACGGTGTCGAACTCGAGCCCGAGGGCGCCGGCCGGCGTCATGATGCGCACGCTGTCGTCGCGCGTGGGCGCTTCGAGGCGGTCCTCGGCGACGCCGCTGTCGAGGATCGACCGCGCGAACACCCGCGGATCCGCGTCGAGCGACCGCTCGACGAATCGCTTGGCGGCCTGGAACAGCGCCACGAGCGCGTCGAGATCGCGGTTCGCCTGTTCGGCCAGCGGACCGTTGCCGCGCGCGAGCTCGCCCCACGTGCGCTCGAGACCGCTGCGGTCCCACGCGGTCCAGAGCAGCTCATGCGCCGTCGCACCGCGTGCGAGGTCTTCGCGCAGCACCTCGAGCGTCCGCGCCAGCGACGCCGCACGCCGCGCCTCACGCGTGTCGAGCAGATCGAACTCCAGCGGCTGACGCATCGCCGAGAGCACGAGGTCGCGACCCGACCGCTCGGCGATCTCAGGGGTCTCCGTGCCTTCGACTCTCTCCCCCGCGCTCTCGAACACCCGGCGCAGCTCGGCGTGCCGCAGCGCCGAGCGCAGACGGCGGAGCTCGATCACGTCGAGTCGCCCGTAAGTGCCGACGAGCGCCGCAGAGACGTCGTCGAACGTCCACTCGTCACGCGAGGAGAGCTCGACGAGGCGCAGCAGATCGGCGACCGGCCGCACGGCGCCCAACGCCCGCCCGGGGCCGCTCGAGCGCGCCGGGACCTCCCGCGCCGCCAGCTCGGCCTCGAGCGCGGCGACCTGCCGCGTGTCGTGCGCGATGACCGCGCAGCCGCTCCACGGCACGCCGTCGTGCACGTGTCGCTCGCGCAGCACGCGCGCGACCGCGTCGTACTCCTCGGCCGCCGAGCGCAGCGTCAGCACCCGCACCGACTCGTCCGCCTCGGCGCCGGATGCCGCACCGCGATGCGCGACCACTCCGACCGCGCCGATGCGCTGGGTGACGCGGCCGACGAGCTCGCGCTGCCATGCGGTGCCGCGGTGTGCGTGGGAGAGCACGTGCACCGCGCCGAGCGACGCCGCCAGCCGCGCGAAATTCTCGGGTGTCGCGCCGCGGAACGAGCCCGACCCGACGTCGGGGTCGCCGAAGGCGAGCACCGCGGCGCCCCGCTCGCGCCCGGCCTCGAGCAGTTCGACACCGCCGAGGGTGAGCTCCTGGGCGTCGTCGACCAGGACCACGCGCACGCGGTCGACGGCCGGGCTTCCGGCCGGAGCGGTGCGCAGCAGTCCGACGGCCTCGCGCACCAGTCCCGCGGCGTCTCTATGGGCGCCGCGCATGGCGCCCCGCACCTGCAGGTACTCGCCGAAGAAGGAGGACAGCGCGACCCAGGCCGGCAGCTCGTGGCGCTCACCCAGCTCGCGCAGACGGCCCGGGCCGATTCCGAGCGTCGTGCACTCGGCGAGGAAGGTGCGCACCTCGGTGCGGAAGCCTGCCGTGGCGCGGATCGCGGGGCCGAGCCAGTCCGGCCAGCGCACTGTGCCAGCCGCTTCGTCCTCGTCGTCGCCCTCGAGGAGGTCGCGGATGATCTGGTCCTCGTCGCCGCCCGTGAGGAGCTGCGGCGGATCGGCGTCCAGGGCGACGGCGTGCGCCCGCACGATCTGGAACGCGTACGAGGCGACCGACCGCGCGAGCGGCCCCGTCGTCGCCACGCGCACCGCGAGGCCGAGCCGGTCGCGGAGCGCGGTCGCGGTCTGTCGGGACGGCGTGAGCACGAGCACCGCATCCGGGTCGACGCCCCCCTCGATGAGCGCCACCACGCGCGCGATCAGGGTCTCGGTCTTTCCCGTGCCCGGAGCGCCCACCACCACCCCTGATGCCTCCGACGGCAGCTGCAGCACGGCCTGCTGCGGCGCGTCGGGGCGGTACGCCGCGTGGTCTGCCCTGCCCGAAGTCACCCTTCGACGCTAGCGCCAAGGGGCGACATCGGCCGTTCGCCCAGAGCGTTCCGGCGACGGCCGGATGCCTGCGCGCGGTGTCGTAGAGTTGCCATGCGTCCGGGGACCCGTCAGCCATCCGGCAGACGAATCGTCGCCCCGCGCAGGAGGTCAGTCACGTGGAGATCCGCATCGGCATCGCGAACACCGGCCGCGAGCTCAACTTCGAGACGAATGAGCCGGCGGCCGACGTGAAGAAGTCCGTCGCCGCGGCACTCGACGCCGGCGCCACGCACGTCACCTTCGCCGACGCGAAGGGCAACTCCTACATCGTCCCCACCGCGGGTCTCGCCTACATCGAGCTCGGCTCCGAGGAGTCGCGCCGCGTCGGCTTCGTCGCCTGAGCGGAACCCGGACATGCAGATCCTCATCGCGTTCATCGTCGGCGCGGTCGTCGGCATCGGCATCCACTTCCAGCTTCACCAGCGCCTGACGCGCGGCGTCGTCCTGGCGCCCATGATCGGCGCTGTGTCGGCCGGTGCGGCGTGGTCGATCCTGACGTGGCTCGGCGTCGGCATCGACACGCCGTGGCCGTGGCTTGCGGCGCTCGTGGTCCCGATGGTGGTCACCTACCCGGCGATCACCCTGATCTCGCGTGCGCGCGTCTCCCACGACGCCCGCGAGAAGGCGCGCCTCGGCATCGGCTGATCAGGCTCGGCTGAGCCTGCCCGGAACCCGGCCGCGACCGGAGGCCGCAGCATCCGTTCCGCGTGTCAGGCCGCCAGGCCCATGGCGTCCATGCGGCGTGAGTGGGCTGCCATGAGCTCGGTGAAGACGGGCTCCACCTTCTCCTCGGCCGCGGGGCCGAGGTCGGTCGGCCGCAGTGCGGCGCGCGCGATGAGCAGCGTGTCGCCGACGAGACGGCGTCCCCACAGGGCCAGCAGCGACTTCCACTCGGGGTCGCTCGCGATCGCCTGGGAGATCAGTTCGACGATGGCCTGCCGATCGTCGTCGGCCTGCAGGATGCGCGCGACGCGGTCGCCCGTCTCGCCGTAGCTGGCCGACAGGGCGAGGTAGAAGTCGTCGAGCATTCCCGCCGTGATGTGCACCGACAGCATCGTCTCCTGCGGCCGCACACCGTGCGTCGCCGCGCGGAAGGCGTCCAGCGGCTCGCGGAACGGCCGCATGATCTCGGTGGGGTCGTCACCGCGTTCGCGGATCAGCGCGACGAGAGCCTCGTGCTTGGTGAGCGCCGCGCCGGCGGCGCGCGACACGGCCTCCTTCTCGCCGAGCTCGGGGATCGACTGGATCAGCTCGGTGAGCGTCTCGAAGAAGCCGAGCTGCAGGTAGGCGGCCTGGCCGAGGAACGTGTCGATGTCGGGGGCGAGCTCCTCGAAGTCGACGCGATTGCCGCCGCTGAGCTCGTCACGCGAGCGCAGCTGCAGCTTGCGCCCCGTGTCGCGACGCTGCCAGAACCACTTCACCATGGACGAAAGCCTACGAGGGGACACCGCCTCCACGCTCGTGCGAGGGTCCTCCGGTATCGTGGGTGTCGGCCCCGGCGTCGGATCGGGGCGCCCGCGCCTGTGGGAAAGAAGGGCGTGGATCGCTTTTCCGCCCGCGCGGCGACCTCGCAGAGGCCGGATCACGCGCCCGGGCATGAACCCAGGCAGCATCCCACTGCCGGACAGGCACATATCGTGACGACCTTCGCCGAACTCGGCGTTGATCAGGACATCGTCGACGCGCTCTCGGCGAAGGGCATCGTCGACGCGTTCCCCATCCAGGAGCAGACCATCCCCCTCGGCCTTCCCGGCCAGGACATCATCGGCCAGGCCAAGACCGGCACCGGCAAGACGTTCGGCTTCGGCATCCCCGTCGTCCAGCGTCTCGGCGCCGACCCGGCACACGGGGTCAAGGCGCTCATCGTCGTCCCCACCCGTGAGCTCGCGGTGCAGGT
>JAVBUG010000334.1:0-7873 GCA_031555515.1 Microbacterium sp.
ACGTCGAGACGCTGCAGTCGCTCGAGAACGCACTGCTCGAGTTCCCCGGCTGCGCGGTGGTCATCACGCACGACCGCTGGTTCCTCGACCGCATCGCGACGCACATCCTCGCGTACGAGGGCACGGACGAGAACCCCGACCCGTGGTACTGGTTCGAGGGCAACTTCGAGGCGTACGAGGCCAACAAGATCGAGCGACTCGGAGCGGAGGCGGCACGCCCGCACCGCACCGCATACCGCAAGCTCACGCGTGACTGAGACCGGCGCCGCGGCGGTCGCAGCCTCCGGGGGCGACCGCCGCCTGCACATCCCCATCCACCTGCGATGGGGAGACCTCGACGCGTTCAACCACGTCAACACCCCGTCGATGCTGAAGCTCCTCGAAGAGGCGCGGGTACGGGCGTTCTGGCTGCCCGAGCCCGGCGAGGATGCGCCCGCCACCGCCGTGCTCGACTCGAGCATCTTCAGCGGCATGCTGACGCTCATCGCCCGGCAGGAGATCGAGTATCTGGCGCCGGTGCCGTACCAGCGGCACCCGCTCGACGTGCAGATGTGGTTCGGCAAGCTGGGTGGCTCGAGCATCGAGGTCTGCTACGAGGTGTACAGCCCGGTCGAGATGGCCGGCGCAGGCCGCACCCTCTATGCGCGTGCGACCACGGTGATCGTGAAGGTGGATGCTGAGACGGGGCGTCCGCTCCGTCTCACACCCGAGGAGCGCTCGGCGTGGGCGCCGTACGTCGGCGAACCGATCCACTACGCCCACCGCCGCTGACCGGCGGGCCGCCGAATCAGCCGGCCTCGCCGTCCGCGCCGGGGACCCGGATCATGATCTCCTGTGCGACGCTGGCCATCAGCGTGCCGTCGGCGGCGTAGATCCGTCCTGACGCGAGGCCGCGGCCACCGCGTGCGCTCGGCGATTCCTGGACGTACAGCATCCACTCGTCGACGCGTCCGAAGCGATGCCACCACATCGCGTGGTCGAGGCTGGCGACCTTGAGCCCCGGCGTCGCCCATGAGACGCCGTGCGCGCGGAGGATCGACTCCTGGATCGTCAGGTCGCTGAGATACGCGAGCGCGGCACGGTGGACCGCAGGGTCGTCGGGGATCGGTCGCCGCACCCGCATCCAGACCGCCTGCCGCGGCGCTCTCTCGGCGTCGGCGGTGACGTAGATGGGCGTCGGGACGTGACGCAGATCCACCGGCCGGTCGGTGAAGAGCCGCTTCGACATCGGATGCAGGCCGTGCAGGTGCGCCTCGATGTCGGGAAGCGCCTCCGGCGCGGGCACGCCCTCCGGCATGGGCTCCTGGTGGTCGAGCCCTGGATCCTCGTCTTGGAAAGAGGCGATCATGGAGAAGATCGGGACCCCCTCCTGGAACGCCTGCGTGCGCCGCGTCGAGAACGACCGCCCGTCGTGGATGCGGTCGACGGAGAACGTGATGCCCTTCGCAGAGTCGCCCGGGCGAAGGAAGTACCCGTGCATCGAATGCACGATCCGGTCGTCCGGGATCGTGCGCGATGCGGCGACGATCGACTGTGCGAGCACCTGACCGCCGTACACGCGTCCGAGCGGCATGGACTGCGATGTTCCGGTGAAGATGTCTTCCGTGGTGCGCGCGTCGGAAGCGCTCAGATCGATGACCGACAGCATCGACGCGACCGGGTCCTTCTCCGGCGCGCTCTCGGCGTTCGGCTCGGCATCCACGGGTGCTCCTCTCCGGGGCGGCGGCCGCCCGTAGGTCCGCTTGGTAGCTTAGAGGGCGATGTCACCGCGCCTGTTGCTCGCCGATCCCGAGTCCGCCGCCGACGCCCTCACCTTCGCGGGTCGGGCAGCGCGCTTCACCGTCGAAGGCGTGCGACTGCAGGCTTCCGGCGGGGTCCTGGCGATGACCGCCGCGCCGCTGGCGCCCCGCGGCTTCGGCGACCCCACGCCGACGGTCCTGGCGCTGCGCTCGCTCGGCGCCGACCCCGAGCTCGTGTGCGACCTCGTGGTCGAGGCATCCGCTCTCTCCGCCTCCACCGACGACCCGCGCGCACTCACACTGCCCGAGACCGCCCTCTCGCCCGCGTGGGCGGGCATCACGCCGCCCCGAGGCGGCTGGGATGCGCGGCCGGGGATCGAGGCCTCGACGCTCGCCGCCAAGGCGCAGGGCGGGATCGCCCGCGTCGCCGACACGGTTCCGACGGACGCGGGCGAGGACGTGGTCCGCACGGTGCGTGCCGCGGTATGGGGAGCGCCCGACGACGAGCTGGGCGGGCTGCCGCTCGGCGTCGCGTTCGCGGCGCTGAGCCTCGGTTTCATCAGCGGCGGCGAGACGGCGCGGGTGTTCGCGAGCGGTCCGTGGACGCGCGTGAGCCTCAGCCGCGGTCACGTGCTGGTGCGAGGCCCGGTGGCGACCGGCCTCACCCCGGTGCGGCGGACGGGCTCGTCGGCGAACTGACGCGGACCGTCCCGTCAGACAGCCGCCGCCGCGCGCCCGGCGACTCGCCCCGAGAAGAGGCATCCGCCCACGAACGTTCCCTCGAGCGCGCGATAGCCGTGGATGCCGCCGCCGCCGAAGCCGCTCGCCTCGCCCGCTGCGTACAGCCCGGGCACGGGCGCGCCGTCGGCGCCGAGCGCGCGGCCCGACAGATCGGTCTCGATGCCGCCGAGGGATTTGCGGGTGAGAACGTGCAGCTTCACGGCGATGAGCGGCCCGGACTTGGGGTCGAGGATGCGATGCGGGCTCGCGGTGCGGATGAGACGGTCGCCGCGGAACGCGCGCGCAGACCGCAGCATGGCGATCTGCGCGTCCTTGGTGAAGTCGTTGTCGATCTCGCGGTCGCGGGCTTCGACCTCGAACCGCACGCGGTCGGCGTCGAGGGCGTCGCCGCCCGGAAGCGCCCGCATGCCCGCGATGAGGTCGTCGAGGTTGTCGCGCACGACGAAGTCGGCGCCGTTGTCCATGAACGCCTGCACAGGACCCGCAGCGCCCTTGCCCAGGCGGGACTTCGCGAGGAGCTTGACGTCCTTGCCGGTGAGGTCGGGGTTCTGCTCGCTGCCCGAGAGCGTGAACTCCTTCTCGATGATCTTCTGCGACAGCACGAACCACGAGTGGTCGTGACCGGTGGCCCGCAGGTGCGCCAGAGTGCCGAGCGTGTCGAAGCCGGGGAAGAGCGGCACCGGCAGGCGGTTGCCGGTCGCGTCGAGCCAGACCGACGACGGGCCGGGGAGGATGCGGATGCCGTGGTCCGGCCAGATCGGGTCCCAGTTCTGGATGCCCTCGACGTAGTGCCACATGCGGTCGCCGTTGATGAGCCGCGCTCCGGCCGCCTCCGAGACCGGCTGCATCGAGCCGTCCACGTAGGCGGGCACGCCCGTCACCATCGTCGCCGGGGGAGTGCCGAGGCGCTCGGGCCACCACCGGCGCACGAGGTCGTGGTTGCCGCCGATACCCCCGGACGAGACGATCGTCGCCCCCGCGGTGATCGCGAAGCCGTCGACCACCTCGCGTGAGCTCGCGGCCCCCCGGGCCGCACCCGACGGCGCCAGCACATCCCCGGCTGCGCCCGTGACGACACCGCCCTCGACGGTCAGCGACGTGACCCGGTGGCGGGGCAGGATCGTCACGCGCCCGTCCGCCTCGCCGGCCTCGACCGCCGCTTGGAACGGGGCGACGATCCCCGGGCCGGTTCCCCACGTGATGTGGAAACGCGGCACCGAGTTGCCGGGCCCGGTCGCGGTGTATCCGCCGCGCTCCGCCCAGCCCACGATCGGGAAGAAGCCGACGCCCTTCTCGCGGAGCCAGGCGCGCTTCTCCTCGTGCGCGAACTGCAGGTACGCCTCGGCCCAGCGCTTCGGCCAGAGGTCCTCGTCACGGTCGAAGCCCGCATTGCCGAACCAGTCCTGGCGGGCCAGCTCGAGGGAGTCGCGGATGCCCAGCCGGCGCTGCTCCGGCGAGTCGATGAAGAACAGCCCGCCGAAGGACCACCACGCCTGCCCGCCGAGATTGGACCGCGGTTCCTGATCGACGATCGTCACGCGCTTGCCTGCGGCGACCGCCTCGGCGGTGGCCACGAGCCCCGCGAGGCCCCATCCGATGACCAGGATGTCGGTGTGGTGGGAGGGCATGTCGACTCCTTCGTCGGCGAGGGTGGGGGGATGCGTCAGAGCCGGATGGCTCAGCGAGCGGGGTCGGTGTCGGGCGGCGGTGCCGCCGTGACGGGGAAGGATGCTGCGGCCCGGGGTCCGGCGGCGGGTCCGATGCCCGAGGGCTCGAAGGTATTCACCATGGCATATGCGGCCCGCTGGAGGTAATCCCACAGGGTCGCCTCGTGGAGCGGCGGGAGGTGGAGCTCGTCGACGGCGACGCGCATGTGCCCGAGCCATCGGTCGCGCGCGTCGGGATCGACGTGGAACGCCGCGTGTCGCATCCGCAGCCGGGGATGGCCGCGCTCCTGGCTGTACGTCGTCGGACCGCCCCAGTACTGCTCGAGGAACAGCGTGAGCCGCTCCTGCGCCGGGCCGAGGTCCTCCTCGGGGTACATGGGCTTCAGGACCTCGTCGTCGGCGACGCCGCGGTAGAACACGTCGACGAGCCGCACGAAGGTGTCGTGGCCGCCGACCTCGTCATAGAAGCTCAGCGGGGTGGCCGGGTCGGTCATGGGGTTCCTCCGGTGGTCGTGCCGGACTCGTCCTCCGTGGGCGCGGTCGACGGCTTCTTGGGCGTGCGCTTCGGCTTCCACACGGCGCGCTCGGGCGTGGGCGGGACCGGCGTGGGCTTGGTCTTCGGCGGGTTGGCGCCGCGTACGCGCTGGGCGCCCTCGAGGCCGCTTGGCATGACAGCAGTGAGGGCGGGGAGCGTGATGCCCATCTCGTCGATCGTGTGCTTGAGGCGCATGCGCAGTTCGCGGGCCACGTCGTCCTTCGCGTTGGCGCGCGTCTTCATGACGAGACGGATGACGAGCGCGTCGCCCGAGATCGACTCGAGGCCCCACACCTCGGGCTGCTCGAGGATGCGCGTGCGCCACTTGGGATCCTTCGCGAGCGCCTTCGCGGTGTCGAGCATCGCCTTCTCGACCTCGCCGATGTCGGAGTCGGTCGCCACGGAGAGGTCGAGGATGACCCTCGACCAGCCCTGCGAGAGGTTGCCGATCCGAAGGATCTCACCGTTGCGCACGTACCAGAGCGTGCCGTTGACGTCGCGCACGTGCGTGACCCGCACGCTGACGTACTCGACGATGCCGGTCGCCAGGCCGAGGTCGACGACGTCGCCGATCCCGACCTGGTCCTCGGCGACGATGAAGATGCCGTTGAGCACATCCTTGACGATGTTCTGCGCGCCGAAGCCGAGGCCGGCGCCGATGGCGGCGGTGAGGAGCGTGAGCGAGCCGAGCGCCGTCGGCGCCAGCACGTTGATGATCAGCAGCAGCGCGATGATCACGATCGTCACGTTGACGATGTTGCTGAGGATCGACCCGAGGGTGCGCGTGCGCTGGACGAGTCGCACCGACGCGAGCGGCGACCGCTCGAGCGCCTGGGTGTCATCGACGTTCGCCTTGTTCTTGGCGCCGTTGACGATACGGCTGACCACCCGGTGGATGACGAAGCGGAGGATCCACGCGACGATGAAGGCCCCGACGATGATGCCGGCGACGGTGAGCAGGTTCCAGCCGGCTTGAGCGAACACGACGCCGACCTGCTGCCAGAATTCGATGTCGGCGATGGTCGGCTCGTCAGGAGTCGTGGTGTCGAGGGGGACGCTGATCATCGTCACGATCCTAACGAGGCGAGGGGTCGCTCATCTGTGGCCGCGTTCAGATTGTGGATCACGCGCGGCCGTCAGGCGGCAGCGGCGCTGACCCGTCGACGAGGCGATGGCGGTGGGCGAGGATCACGGCGTGCACGCGGTCGCGAGCCCCGATCTTGGCCAGCACGCGGCCCACGTGCGTCTTCACCGTCGACTCGCTCAGGAACAGGTGCCCCGCGATCTCCGCGTTGTTCATCCCCTGCGCGATCGCGAGGAACACATCCCGTTCGCGGTCGGTGAGCTCCGTCGTCGGGTCGCCCGCCGTCGACGCATGCGGCGGCGCGGCCGGAGCCGCATGGAGCCTGTCGATAAGGCGCCGCGTGACTGACGGCGCCAGCACAGCATCGCCGCGGTGCACCGCACGGATCGCGGCCGTCAGCTCGGAGCGCTGCGCGTCCTTCAGGAGGAACCCGCTCGCCCCCGCATCGAGCGCACCCAGCGCGTACTCGTCGAGGTCGAACGTGGTGAGCACGAGAACGCGCGTCGCCGGGTGCGTCGCCACGATCGACCGGGTGGCCGCGATGCCGTCGGTGCGCGGCATCCGTATGTCCATCAACACGACGTCCGGGGCGTGCGCGGCGACGGCGCGCACCGCCTCGACGCCGTCGGCCGCCTCACCGACCACCTCGACGTCCGGTTCGGCTTCGAGGACCAGGCGGAAGCCGAGTCGGATGAGCTCCTGATCGTCGACCAGGAGGACGCGGATTGCTGTCGTCATGGTGCGTTCTCCTCGAGGTCGGCCTTCGCGCCTGCCTGCGCCGGCAGCGGCAGTGATGCACGCACCGCCCACCGCCTGCCGTCGACCGCTCCGGCGGTCAGCGTTCCTCCGACGTGGGCGGCGCGCTCCCGCAGCCCCGGAAGGCCGAACCCGGCCCGGGACGACGCGTCCGCAGCGTCCGTGCGCGGCCGCACGCCGTCGTTGACGATGTCGAGCCCGACGGTGTCGGCCCGGACCGCGATCCGCACGTCGATCGTGGTCGCGAGCGGCGCGTGCCGCATCGCGTTGGTGAGGGACTCCTGCACGATGCGCGCCACTGCGAACCGCACCTCCGCGGGGACATCGTCGAGGCGACCCTCCACGTGCAGCACGACGGGGAACCCGGCGCGCTGCGCCGACTCGACAGCGTCCGCGACCGACGCCGCGTCGACCGGCGCGAGGGGCGCGTCCGGGGACAGTTCGGGATCGCGCAGCACGCCGAGCATCGCGCGCATCTCGGTCAGGGCGCCGCGCGCCGTGTCGGCGATCTGCTCCGTGGCCGCCCGCGCGCGGGCCGGGTCCGCAGTCGCGGTCGCCCCCTCGGCGAGGGCGACGATGACGGTCAGGTTGTGCGAGACGATGTCGTGCATCTCGCGGGCGATCCGCGTGCGCTCGGCGGCGGCGCCCAGGCGCGCCTGCTGATCGCGTTCGACGAGCAGCTGGCGCGATCGGTCGATGAGAGCCTCGAGATACCGCCGCCGGTTGCCGACGTTGATCCCGATCAACGCGCCGATGAGCATGGCGATCGCGCCCGACACCAGCGAGGTGACGAGATAGCCCCACGTCGCCGGAGTCGCCAGGCCGGCGATGACCGTGTACACCGCCATCAGGCCGGTCGCCGCGGCGAAGGCGATCCAGCACGACTTCACCGACCGATAGACCGCGACCGCGTAGATCGCGAAAGCCGGAAGGACATGGGCTGCCGGGACCAGGCTCGGCGGCAGGATCACCAGGGGCAGAGCCGCTGCGGCGAAGACGAGGAGCGGCCGCGAGCGGCGGAACACCAGGGCGACGCAGGCGCCGACGACCACGACGATCGCGTACACCGTCTGCGGCACCGTCGGGGGAACCGGGTATTCGGAGCGGAACGCGGCAGTGGGTGCCGACAGGAGGAACGCGAGGACCGCGACGATCACATCGGCGGCTCGCGGATGCCGCGCCCAGAAGCGCCGGAAGACCCCCGGTGGTCGCGGCAGCAGCAGGCCGTGGGGGGGGGGCGGGGCGCGGCGCCCACCCCCGCCCGGGGGGGGGGGGGGGGGCGGGGGCGCGAGTCACCACCCCCGCCCCCCCCCCCCCCCCCCCCCCCCCCCACCCCCCCACACCCCCCCCC
>JAVBUG010000209.1:0-4849 GCA_031555515.1 Microbacterium sp.
TCGTCGAACGGGTCGACGAAGTAGCTCGAATACTCGGGGAACACCACGACACGCGCTCCGCGCACGGATGCCGTGGTCACGAGCTGCGCGATGGACTCGAGGTTCACCGTCGTGTCGGCCGTCGGCGCGAACTGCGCCACCCCGATGGGAAGCGTGTCGGTCATGGTCGGGCTCCGTTCGTCCGGCGCCGTGCGCGGAGGATCGCGGGCACGACTAGCCACATCGCGCAGACGAGCAGCCCCAGCGGGATGAGGGCCCACCAGAACGCCGACCCTCCGAGCACGACGTCGAACACGAAGGCCACGACACCGACGAGGAGCACGGCGACGGTGCCGAGCGCGGTGACGAGGGCGAGATGCCCGTACCGCACGACCTCGGCCTTCGCGCGCTGCTGGAACAGCGCCCGGTGCAGGGCGACCGGTGCGAGGGCGACGATCGAGCTGAGCGCCGACAGGACGACGAGTCCCAGATAGAACGCCTTCTGCGAATCGGTGAGGTCACCGAACGCCGGCTGGAAGGCCAGCGCCAGCAGGAACCCGGTCAGGATCTGCGTGCCGGTCTGCAGGACCCGCACCTCCTGCAGCACTTCGCTCCAGTTGCGGTCGGCGCGCTCCTCCGGAGTCTCGTCCCGACCGTCCACACGGTCGTCCCGAGGGTCGGTGTCGCGCTCTGAGGACATGGGTTCATCCTTGCCCGCCGCCCGTGATCGGGGCAAGCGGACCGCCCCTGTGTCACGACCACCCCAAACCCCGTGCTAGGCTATTCCTTGTGCCGCGGGGTGGAGCAGCTCGGTAGCTCGCTGGGCTCATAACCCAGAGGTCGCAGGTTCAAATCCTGTCCCCGCAACAGAAAACGAAGGAAGGGCGTCCCGTCAAGGGGCGCCCTTCCTTCGTTTATGCGCTGCGGCGCCGTCGTGCGGAGCGACCTCATCGCGGCTCGGTCAGTCCTCCGGGTCCATCGCGCCGCAAAGATCGTCGAGGAATCGCGCGATCACCGCGAGCTCCGTCTCGTCGTACTCCAGCGCGACGGTTCTCATCGCCCGCAGCCGCTCGCCGAAGACGCGGAAGAACGCGTTGCGCGCGTCCTCGGTGAGCACCACCACGCGCCCGCGTCCGTCACTCGGGTGCGGCCGACGTTCGACGTGCCCGGAATCCACCAGCCGATCGAGCAGCTTCGTGGTCGACGCCGTCGAGATCCTCAGGTGCCGGGCGATGTCGCGCGGGCTGACCGAGCGTGCCTGACGCTCGCGGATGATCAGCAGCCGGAGCGCCGCGACATCCGAGGCGTTCATGTCCATGTCGCCCTTCATGCCGCTGTGCATGCGCTCCATGGCGTCGCTGACGGCACGGATGGACGTGAGCACGCGCATCACCGCGTGCTCATGCTCCGTCTGTGGCAGCCAGCGTTCTGACATCGTGGACGTTCCTTCCGACCCGTTGTAGCATCGCACAAGAGGTATTGCTAGTTTATCTAGCAATCTGAGAGGAAAGATCGGATGCCCGACACCGACCACGTCGTCCTGCTCGACGATGACGGCCGCGCCATCGGCACGGCGCCGAAATCCAGCGTGCACGGCCCCGACACCGCACTGCACCTCGCCTTCTCGTGCCATGTGCTCAACAGCGAGGGCCAGGTGCTCATCACTCGCCGGGCCCTCACGAAGGGCACGTGGCCCGGCGTCTGGACCAACTCGTTCTGCGGGCACCCCCGTCCCGCCGAGCCCGTGCTCTCGGCGGTCCGCCGTCACGCGGACTTCGAACTCGGCCTCACGCTGAGCGAGCTCAACGTCGCCCTTCCGCTGTTCCGCTACCGCGCCACCGACGCCAACGGCATCGTCGAGCACGAGGTCTGCCCCGTGTACACGGCGTACACCGACGACGAGCCGGTGCTCAATCCGCTCGAGGCCGTCGACATGCAGTGGGTCGAGCCCGAAGCGCTCGCCGTGTCGCTCGAGGCGACGCCCTGGGCGTTCAGCCCGTGGCTCGTGCTCCAGGCCCAGCAGCTGCACCTGTTCGAGACGCCCACGCGCGAGAGACGCGCGTCATGATCCCCGCGGCGGCCGATCCCGATCTCCGGATCGCGATCGACGGCGCGCTCGCGCGCATCCGGGAGCGCGCCTCCGAGCTGGGCCCGGCGTTCGGGGCACTCGGCGACGCGATCACGCGTGCGGCGCAGGGCGGCAAGCGTCTGCGTCCCGCGCTGGTCACCGCATCGTTCGACGCGTTCCGCACCGACGACGCCAACGCGTCGGCCGCCCTGTCCGTCGCGGCCGCGTTCGAGCTGCTGCACACCGCGTTCGTTGTGCACGACGACGTCATCGACCACGACACGATGCGGCGCGGGGTGCCCAACATCGGCGGCGAGTTCCGTCGGCGTGCGCAGGACGACGGCGCCGACACCGACGGCGCGGCCCTGGTGGGCGACGCCGCGGCGATCCTCGCCGGCGACATCCTCCTCCACGAGGCCTTCCGCCTGGTCGCTATGGCCCACACCGACGACGCCACGCGGGATCGCCTCCTGACGCTCCTCGACGACGTCATCCTCATCTCCGCGGCCGGCGAACTCGCCGACGTGGAGAACAGCGTCGCGGCGCAGCATCCGTCCCGCATCTCGACCATCGACACCGCCTTCAACAAGACCGCGGTGTACACGTTCCGCGCCCCGCTGCAGGCGGGAGCGCTGCTGGGGGGCGCCGACGGCGACGCGCTGCGCGTGCTCGGCGAGGCCGGCGGACGCCTGGGGCTCGCGTTCCAGCTCGTCGATGACCTCATCGGCGCCTTCGGCACCACGGCGCAGACGGGTCGCGACACCGGCCCCGATCTGCGGGAGAACAAGCGCACGCCGCTCGTCGCGCTCGCCCGCGAGTCCGACGAGGCACCCCGTGTCGACGAGGCGCTCGCGCTGGCGCGAACCGGCCCCGTCGCGGTGCGCGAGGCGCAACTCGTCCTGGAGCAGACCGGCGCGCGCGAGCGCCTCGTGCAGCTCATCGCAGACACGCTGGCGGCGGTGCGGGAGGCCTCGCACGATCCCGCACTCCCCGACCGCGCCGGAGTGCTCCTGCGCACCCTCGCCGACCGCATCGAAGGGCGGATCCCATGAGCACCGTGCGTGCCCCGAACGCCACCGGCCTCGCCCTCTACGATCAGGCGGCGGCGGATGCCGCGGCCACCGTGATCGCGCGGTACTCCACGTCGTTCGGGCTCGCGTGCCGGCTGCTCGGCCCGCGCCCGCGCCCGCACGTGCGGAACGTCTACGCCCTCGTGCGCATCGCGGACGAGATCGTCGACGGCCCCGCCGAGGAGGCCGGGCTGTCGCCCGAGGTCGCCGGCGAGATCCTCGACCAGCTCGAGCTGGAGACCCTGTCGGCGATCGAACGAGGCTTCAGCGCGAACCTCGTCGTGCACGCGTTCGCCGGCACAGCGCGCGCGTGCGGCATCGGGCCCGACCTCGTGCGCCCGTTCTTCACGTCGATGCGCACCGACCTCGACACGCTCCGCCACGACGCCGCCTCGCACGACGCGTACGTCTACGGCTCAGCCGAGGTCGTCGGCCTGATGTGCCTGCAGGTGTTCGTCAACGCGGGGGCGCAGCATCCGGTCGCCCCCTCGCCTGATCTCGTCGACGGCGCTCGGCGTCTCGGGGCCGCGTTCCAGGACGTGAACTTCCTGCGCGACCTCCGGCACGATGAGACAGTGCTCGGACGCGACTACCTCGGCCTGTCGGAGGCCGACGGTGAGCGCGCCGCCGTGCTCGACCGCATCGATCGGGACCTCGCGGTCGCGGCGAGCGCGATCCCCGGGCTTCCCGCGGACTGCCGGCGTGCGGTGACCGCCGCGCACGACCTCTTCGCGGAGCTCGCCGCACGCCTGCGCGCGTGCGACGGGAGCGAGGAGCGGGTGCGGGTGCCGGACGCGGTGAAGGCGCGCCTCGCGGCGCGCGCGCTGCTCGGCTTCGCCCCGCGGGAGGTGCGCGCATGACCCGCATCGACGGACCGCGCCGCGCGGTCGTCATCGGCGGCGGCGTCGGTGGCCTCGCCGCCGCGGCGCTGCTGGCGACCGAGGGCTGGGACACGACGCTGTTCGAGGCGCGCGACGAGCTCGGCGGGCGCGCCGGCTCGTGGGAGTGCGACGGCTTCCGCTTCGACACCGGCCCGAGCTGGTACCTGATGCCGGAGGTGTTCGAGCACTTCTTCCGGCTGCTCGGAACGACCGCGGAGCGCGAACTCGACCTCGTGCCGCTCGATCCGGCGTATCGCGTGTACTCCGACCCGTCGACCGGGCTCTCGCCGCTCGACGTGCGCTCCGGACGCGCGGAGGCGACCGCGCTGTTCGAGAGCGTCGAGCCCGGAGCCGGGGCCCGCCTCGACGCCTACCTCGACTCCGCCGCCGACGCGTACGAGCTCTCCGTCTCGCGCTTCCTCTATGACACGTACGAGACGACGGCGGGTCTTCGGGATCCGGCTCTGCTGAGACGGATGCCGCGACTCGCGTCTCTCCTCACGCGCAGCCTCGCCCGCCACGTCGAGCGCCGGTTCACCGACCCCAGGCTCCGGCAGATCCTCGAGTACCCCGCGGTGTTCCTGGGCGGATCGCCGTACGGCGTGCCGAGTCTGTACCACCTCATGAGCCACCTCGATCTCGGGGATCAGGTGCTCTACCCGCGCGGCGGCTTCACCGAGCTCGTGCGGGCGATCGCGCGTCTTGCCGAGGCATCCGGAGTCGCCATAGAGACCGGCGCACGGGTCACCCGGATCACCACGGAGGGCGGTGCCGCCACCGGAGTGGAGCTCGCCGGCGGGCACCGCGTTCCGGCCGAGCTCGTGGTGTCGGGAGCCGATCTGCACCACACC
>JAVBUG010000190.1:0-4091 GCA_031555515.1 Microbacterium sp.
GGGGCCTGGCCTCGACGAAGGCCGTGCACGAGCGCTTCGGCCGCCTGGACCCGTACGAGCTCGCCCGCAAGGAACTGTTCGCCGAGGGCATCTCGTCGTCGAAGATCTCCCTCGACCCGCTCCGCCCGGGCCTCGAGGACCTGCTCGACATGATCACGTCGGGCGTGCGGTCCTCCTTCACGTATGCGGGGGCGTCGACGGTCGCCGAGTTCCACGAGCGCGCCCGCGTCGGCCTGCAGTCGGCGGCCGGCTACGAAGAGGGCAAGGCGCTGCCGGTCAGCTGGTGAGGATGATTCCGGATGCTGCGGGCCGCAGCATCCGGATTCCCGCAGCGTTCGCGCGGCGCGGTCGCCCGCGGTCGGCTCCGCGCTGCCGGAATCGGCATCCGCGGTCCATCTCGTCGTGGTCCCGCGGTGTGCGCGGTCGAAATCGGCAGGCGCTGCCGTCTCGTTCGTGCGCTCATGCCGATTTCCACAGCGCGAATGCTCGCGCACCAGGTCGAGGAACATCGACGGCGTCCCGTTCATGGTCGTTGCTGCGAGCTCGGCAGCCCGTCAGCGGTCAGGATGTCGTACACCTGCCGCGGATCGTCGAAGTCGGTGGCCTCGAGCCGGGAGAACCCGCGGACCTCGCGACGGATCTCGTTCTCGCGGTTCTTCTCGTCGATCACGATCTCGTCCGGATCGCGGTCGTCGCCGAACTCGGGGCTGAGGTACTTCCCGCGGCCATCTATCTCGAGCCAGTGGTCGAACTCGGGGAAGTAGCGATCGCCGAACTCGAGGCGCCCGCTGCGCAGCACCCGCCGTTCCTGCGACCGTGATTCGGGGAAGCCCAGTCGGCGCAGCACGTGTGCAGCCTGTGTTTCGCGAGGGTTCGCCGCCCCGGTGTCGGCGAACGCGACGACGCGGCGGGCCCGCACATCGCCTCGCCGGCGCGGCTCAGTGCTGAGGAGTCGGAGCAGCTCGTCGATCGTCGTGAGCGGTCCGCCCTCGCGGCCGGTCCACACCGACTGGTCGACGGCCGTCGCCGCGACGAGGAACGGCGCCGTGCGGGCGAGGTCGAGCGCCGTCTGGGCGGGTGTGGTGAGCTCGTGCCGGCCGAAGGGTGCTCGTTCGACCCCTTCGAGGCCGAGCGCGTGCCGCCTCACCGCCCCGCCGGATCGGCCGCCCGTCGCGCGTTCGATCATCACGTCCACCTGTTTCGGCCACCGCCCCAGGATGTCGATGCCGTGCGCGGCGGCGGCCGCGAAGTGAGACAGCACCGCACCGGGTTCGAGCCGGCGCGCGACCTCCGAGACCACGATGCGGTGTCGTTCGAGAGGACGGAGCCTGCGCCATTCGCTGCTCAACACGTAGGAACCCGCTGTGACGCGGGTCCACTCGCCCGACGCCAGGCTCTTGCGAATCCGACGGTCGTCAGCGAGATCGAGCTGATCGCGCCGGCGGAGGATCGCGATGTCGGGCGTGATTCGTGGCTGCGTGGTGGAGGTCACCATCCGACGATGAGCGCGGCCGCGCCGGGCGGAGAGCGAAGCCGCAGGTTCGGTGGAAACCCAGATGCGACGCTCGCCTGGGGAGGAGGGGCGGGTCGCGTCGGCGGCGGCACGTGGCACCGTGCCGCGACGGGGCGCGGCGAGCGACGAGCGGCCGGCGAGCGGCGACGCCCGCGCGGTCCAGATCGGCATCCGCTGCCGGTCCGGCGCACGCCGGGAATCGCGCGCTGTCGAAATCGTCGTGCGCTGCCGCGCTGCGTGGGCGCGAACGCCGATTTCGGCAGCGCAACCGTTCACGGCGAGCGGGGGGGCGACCCCGGAGATGACGGATGCTGCGGGGCGCAGCATCCGTGATCCCGAAGGTCTCAGCGCAGACGGGCGAGGGCTTTCTCGTGGACAGTGGGCTCGGAGCCCATGCCCGCCGGCGACTCGGGCGCGTACACGACGAGCTCGGTGAACCCGAGTGCGGCGGCGTGCTCGGCGGCGGCGACATACTCGTCCACGCTGGCCGTGGGGCGTACGCGGCCGAATCCCAGCAGCAGCGACCGGCGCACCGCCGCCGGATCGCGGTCCGCCGCCCGGCAGGCCTCGTCGAAGCCGCGCGACTGCTGCGCGAGCAGCGCCCAGTACTCCTCGGGATCGAGCTGGGTCGACCCGGGGCCGCCGTAGGTGTTCCAGGTGTCGGCGTAGGCTGCGGCGAGGGCGAGCGCGCGGGGGCCATGGGCGGCGAGCAGCAGTTCCGGGTGGGCGATCCCGGCCGGAGCCGGCAGCGTCTCGAGGCCGCGGAACGACGTCGTGCGACCCTCCCAGTCGGTCGTCCCGTCGAGCACCGCGCGGTAGCCCCGCACGACGTCCGCGAAGCGCGCCGACATCTCGGCGGGCGTCTCGCGGGTGCCGTGGTCGGCGAGCGCGCACGTGGGTGCGCCCATCCCGAGCCCGAGCACGAGACGTCCGCCCGAGACGTCCTGCACCGTCATCGCGATGCGCGCGAGCGTGACCGGTGTGCGGAACACCGCCGAGGCCACCAGGGTGCCGAGGCGGATGCGCTCGGTGACGGCCGCCGCCGCCGTGAGCGTGGTGAAGGCCTCGCTCAGCCACAGGCCCGGCGCCGTCGCGTGCGTGAGGTGGTCGTAGGTGTAGACGACGTCATAGCCGACCTGCTCGGCCCAGCGGTACCACCGCTCCTGTGCGCGCCACGGTCCGACCGGGGGAATCACGAGGCTGATCCTGTCCAGTGTCATGGCGCCATGCTGGCACCGATCCCCAGGATCGTGCGTGGATGCCTGCCGTAGACTTGTCGGCACGATGGACGACCCTCCTAGTTGCAGACAATCGCCCCACCGACCCTCCACCCCGATGAATGGGGGTGATGCGTGATGGATTACGTCATGTTGGGCGTGGGGCTTCTTCTCACAATCGGCACCGGCCTGTTCGTCGCGAGCGAGTTCGCGCTCGTGAACCTCGACCGGGCGGACCTCGAAGCCCGTCAGGCGGCGGGGGAGTCCCGCCTCTCGATGACGATCAGCGCGCTGCGCATCACCTCGACGCACCTCTCCAGCGCGCAGCTGGGCATCACCCTGACCACCCTGCTCACCGGCTACACGATGGAGCCGGCGATCTCGAACCTGCTCGCGCCCGTGTTCGACGCGTGGGGCATTCCCAGCGGCGTCTCGCGGCCGCTCTCGGCGATCATCGGCGTCTCGATCGCGACGATCTTCTCGATGATCATCGGCGAGCTCGTGCCGAAGAACTTCGCGCTCGCCGTGCCGCGCCAGACCGCCAAGCTCGTGATGCCGTTCCAGGTCGCGTTCACCACGGTGTTCCGCCCGGCGATCGTCGTGCTCAACGGCAGCGCGAACGGTGTGCTGCGTTCCGTGGGCATCGAGCCCAAGGAGGAGCTCTCCGGCGCGCGCACGGCCGAGGAGCTGTCGAGCCTCGTGCGGCGCTCGGCGAGCGCCGGCGTGCTCGAGGAGGACACCGCGTCGCTCCTCGACCGCAGCCTCACGTTCGCCCGGCTCTCCGCCGCCGACGTCATGACGCCGCGCCCGAGCATCCATGCGCTCGCGGCCGACGACTCCGCCGAGGACGTCATCCAGCTCGCCCGGCGCACCGGCCACAGCCGGTTCCCGGTCTACGGCGAGGACATGGACGACATCACCGGCATCGTGCATCTGAAGGCCGCGGTCGGTGTGCCCCGCGAGCGCCGGGCCGACGTGCCCGCCGCCGCGCTGGCGACCGAGCCGCTGCGCTTCCCCGAGGCGGTGCACCTCGACGTGCTCGTCTCCGAGCTCCGCGCCCGCGGGTATCAGATGGCCGTCGTCGTCGACGAGTACGGCGGCACCGCCGGGGTCGTCACCCTCGAGGACCTCGTCGAGGAGATCGTCGGCGAGGTGCTCGACGAGCACGACCGCCGTCGCGCGGGCATCGTGCGGCTCGAGGACAGCGTCATCTTCCCCGGCGAGCTGCGGCCCGACGAGGTCCGCGACCGCACCGGCATCCGCATCCCCGAGGGCGACGTCTACGACACCGTCGGCGGGTACATCATGAGCGTGCTCGAGCGCATCCCGGTCGTCGGCGACAGCGTCGAGACCGAGGACGG
>JAVBUG010000147.1:0-8345 GCA_031555515.1 Microbacterium sp.
ACCGCTGGGGTCGCAGCATGGCGTTCCGCATCGGGTCGGTCGTCTACGGCATCGGCTCGCTGACCACCGCGCTCGCGCCGAACCTGACGGTCCTCATGCTCGGCTGGTCGCTCGTCGAGGGCCTCGGCGCGGTGCTGGTCATCCCCGCGATCGCCGCCCTCGCGGCGATCAACTACACCGGCCGCGAGCGCGTGGTCGCGTTCGCCGTGCTCGGCGCGGTCACCGGCGGCGCGGCCGCCGCGGGACCCCTCATCGGCGGTCTCGTCACGACGTACTCGTCGTGGCGGTACGTCTTCGTCGCCGAGGCGGTCGTGATGACCCTCGTGCTCATCGTGTCGGGGCGCATCAAGGACGTGCCCGGCGACCGCAAGCTGCGGATCGACCTGCTCAGCGTCGTGCTCTCGGCCCTGGGTCTCGGCCTGCTCGTCTACGGCATCCTGCAGTCCAAGACGTGGGGCTGGTTCCAGCCGCTCGACCCGCCCGTGATCAACGGCCAGCCGTTCGCCCCGCTCGGCATCTCGCCGGTGGCGTATCTCATCCTGCTGTCGCTCGTCGTGCTGTGGCTCTTCGTGAAGCGGCAGCAGCGGCTCGAGCGGACCGGCCGCGTGCCGCTGCTGAAGGTGAGCCTGCTGCGGATCACGGCGCTGCGCAGCGGCCTCACGATGTTCATGGCGCAGTACTTCGCCATCGCGGCGCTGTTCTTCGTGGTGCCGGTGTACCTGCAGACGATCCTCGGCTACGACGCGCTGCAGACCGGGCTCAAGATCCTGCCGCTGTCGCTCGGGCTCATCCTGTTCTCGATCCTGGGTTCGCGGCTGTCGACCGTGCGCTCCGCCCAGAACATCGGCCGCATCGGCCAGCTCACGCTGGGCCTCGGCGTGCTCGTGGTGTTCCTCGCGGTGCAGCCCGAGCTCGCCGACTTCGCCTTCGCCGCCGGCATGTTCGTCGTCGGCGCCGGCTTCGGCCTGCTCGCCTCGCAGCTCGGCAACGTCAACATGTCGGCAGTCTCGCAGTCCGACACGTCCGAGGTCGGCGGCCTCCAGGGCACGTTCCAGAACCTCGGCTCGTCGTTCGGCACCGCGATCGTCGGCTCGGTGTTCATCCTGCTGCTCACCTCGGGCTTCACCGCGGCGGTGGAGCAGAGCGAGACGATCCCCTCCGACATCCAGCAGCAGGTGGTCGCCACCGCGTCGAAGGGTGCGCCGATCATCTCCCAGCAGCAGGCCGAGGATCTGCTGACGGATGCCGGCGCCGACCCCGAATCGGCCACCGAGATCGCCCAGCTCTACGCCGACACCCAGGTCGAGTCGCTGCGGCAGTCGCTGTTCTTCGTCTTCGCCCTCACCGTGCTCGGACTCATGCTGTCGAGCGGCCTGCCCTCGAAGCTGCCGGTCCCCGCCGCCTCGGGAACGCGGCCGGACGCCGAGGACGAGGCATCCACCCGTCCATCCTGAGCCGTCGGGCGCGCCGGCCGCGAGATCGTGCGATGGATGCTGCGCCCCGGCGCCCGCGCCGACGCTCGGGTCGCCGCGGGCTCAGCGCGGCGGCACCTGGCACCACGAGATCGAAGCGCCGTTGAGGGCGACGACGGGATCGCCGTCGGCAACCTCGAGGATGCGCGTCTCGGGGCGCTTCGGCAGCGGGTGCTGGTACGTGTCGTACGAGTTCGTCACCGCGTCGGGCGCCACCAGCACCGCCAGGTAACGGGCGCTCGGCGACACGCACACCTGGATGACGGCATCCGTGTCGGCGATCTCGGAGAGCATGGTCGTCGCGCCGTCCGCGCCCACATGGGCGATCGAGGTGCGGCCCGTCGGCACGCCGTCGGCGTCGAGCACCGCGGCCGTGCGGATCGTCGAGCCGTCGGGAAGGGGCGTGACCGACGTCGTGCCGCCGAGGTCGGTGTCGGGCGCGACGAGGTCGGCTTCGCCGGCGTCGGTGAGGTCGACCACCGTCGCCCGGTCGACCCGGTCGACGACCGCCTCGCTGGAACCCCGGGCGATGCCCTCGATCGTCATCGCGTCGCCCAGCGCCGTCGGTGCACCGCTCCCGCTCTCCGAGCCGGTGAGCAGCAGCGAGCCGTCGAACGAGAGCAGCAGGATGCTGTCGGTGTCGGGCACGAACCGCCACTCCGCGACGCGGGGGTCGGCGCCCTCCACCTCGATCGCAACGGGGTCGGCGGCGGGATCACTGAGCGACGCCGTGTAGAGCCGGCTCTCGCGGCCGGAATCGGCGCTGAGCGCAGCATCCGAGAAGGTGTAGCCGATGCGTTCGCCGCGGTCGGCGGTCTGCAGGTTCGAGACGTATCCGTCGCCCGGGAGCGGCAGTTCGTGGGCGTTCTCGCCGTCGAGGTCGGTGACGATGAGCCCGGCCTCGTCGGCGGCGGGGGGCGCCGAGACGACGAGGTGCTGGGCCGTCGCGCGGAAGTCCTCGATGTGCGCGTGCCGGAACACGGGCACCGCGTTCTGCCCGGTGAGGTCGGTGCGGTAGATGAGGTCGCCCGAGTTCGTGCCGCGCTGCATGAGGAACACCTCGGCCGCGGGCGTCGTGAAGGTCTGCGTGATCGTCGCGGTCGGTCCGCCGCCGAGGGACGCGACATCGTCGATCGTCACGGTGTACTCGGTGTCGTCCCACAGCGGCAGCGTGAACCGCACGCCGACGCTCCGCCCCGAGGTGTCGACGGCGAACGGCGTCTCAGGGGTGATCGTCACCTGCGACGGGTCGACCTCGGCAAGCGACTGCGTCGTGGTCACGATGAGACGGGCACCGGATGCTGCGGCCGCCGCCTCCGGATCCACATACGCGTCGGTCACCCGCGGTCCCTGCGCGACGCTCGCGGCGGCTCCGGCGAGGCCGAGCACGGCGAGGACGCCGACGACGATCGCGAAGGCGCCGACGAACGCGCGGCCCCGACGACGCCGGGACCGCGAACGACGAGACGTCCCGTCAGTACTCATACGGGTCCTCGGGCTCGGCGATCTCCTCGACCGCGGCCGCGTCGACCACGAGCTGCCCGTCCGACGAGGAGCGGACGGTGCCGGTGATCGTGACCCATTGCCCGGTGTCGGGGATGCCGTCGCCGGCCACGACGGGCAGGCTCGCCGGCTGCGCGTCGATCACGCAGTGCGTGATGACGAGGCGCGTGAGGTCGAAGGCGCCGTCGCCGCCGGGCGTGACGAAGCCGGTGAGCTCGACGGTCTCGCCGTCGAACGCGTCGGGGTTGGTCGCCGTCGCGAACACCGTCGCCCACTCGCCGACGCCGAACGAGGCAGTGTCGCCGGTCGAGGCCAGCTGGATCGTGTCGGCCCCGCCGAACAGCGGCGTGGCCCCGACGTCGCGCGACATCGCGAGCTCTGCGCTGAGCGAGGCCGGCGGCAGCACGAGGGTGAGCACGACCACCCCGGATGCCGCGACCCCGCCGACGACGGTAGCCGCGACGGCGAGCGGGTGCTCGGCCCCCGGTCGTTGAGCGAAGGGCGCTCTGGCGCCCGAAGTCGAAACGGCCCGGGCATCCGGGACACGCTCACCCCCGTGGTCGTGACCGCGCTCAGGCGTTTCGTCTCGCTCGTTCCTCGCTCGCTCAACGAGCGGGGACTCCCCGTGGTCGTGGCCGTGGTCGGCCTCGGCCCCGAGCGGGAGCGCGAACGAGGCCACCGCGCCGATCAGCACGAACACCGACATCGACACCGCGAACCACGTCGAGTCCGGGTTGATGTACAGGCCCAGCCGCCCGGTCACGGCGAGGGAGATCGTGAAGACGGCGAGCGCCGCGGCGAGCCCGACCCCGAGCCACCGCGTGCCGACGAAGCCTGCCTTACGCAAGGAGGTTCACCGCCGTCCCGATCGCGAAGGCCGACAGCAGCACCACCACGACGATGCCGCCGAGCGTGCGCCACGTGAACGTCGTGCGCATGAGCGCGAGCATCTTGACGTCGACGAGCGGCCCGACCAGCAGGAACGCGACGATCGACCCGGGCGTGAACGTCGAGGCGAACGACAGCGCGAAGAACGCGTCGACGTTCGAGCAGATCGACACCACCATCGCGAGCGCCATCATCGCGACGATCGACAGCGCCGGGTTGGCGCCGATCGCGAGCAGCGCCTCGCGCGGGATGAGCACCTGCACCGCGCCCGCGAGCGCCGAGCCGATGACGAGCGCCGGCATCACCGCGCGCAGCTCGATCACGAACTGTGCGAGCGTGCGGCGCCACTTGCCCCCCGGCTCGTGCACCACGAGCTCGCACGTGTCGCGGAAGCGGTCGGTCAGCAGGGCGTCGGGAGACGGATGCCGCGAATACAGCCATCCGATGAGGTTCGCGATCGCGTACCCGCCGAGGAGGCGCGCGATGAGGATGCCGTCGCTGAAGCCGAACGCCTGGTGCGTCGTGATGATGACGATCGGGTTCACGATCGGCGCCGCGATGAGGAACGTCAGCGTCTCGGGCACCGAGAATCCGCGCATGAGGAGGCCCCGCGCGAACGGCACGTTGCCGCACTCGCACACCGGCACGATCATGCCGAGGAGCGACAGCACCGCGCGGCGCGCCCACCCACGCCGCGGCATCCAGCGCTCGATGACGCCCGGGGGCACCCACACCTGCACGACGATCGACAGCACCACGCCGAGCGCCACGAACGGCAGCGACTCGATGAGCACGCTGATCGCGAGAGTCAGCCCGTCCTGCGCACGCGTGGGGAGGGACGCCGGGAATAGGGTCGGCGCGAGCCAGTCGATCAGGAAGAGGCCGGCGACGACGGCCACGCCCACGCCGAGCCAGAGGAGGGTGCGGGCCTGCACGGACGGCTGGGACGCAGCATCCGTCGATCCATGGCGGTGCCCGGCAGAGCGCGCCCGTGTGCCGGGGTCAGTTCGCGTCACGCTGGGCACCCCGGGCGGCGGCGCAGTTCGCGCAGAGCCCGAAGATGTCGACGACGTGCTCGGCGTCGCGGAATCCGTGGCGCTCGGCGGTGCGCTGGGCCCACTGCTCGACGTCCGTCGCCTCGATCTCGACGGTCAGTCCGCAGTTGCGGCAGATCAGATGGTGGTGATGGCCGGTGCTGGAGCACGCGCGGTAGAGCGCTTCGCCCTCGGGGCTCTGCAGCGAATCGGCTTCGCCCTGGGCGGCGAGCCCGGCGAGTGCGCGGTACACGGTCGCCAGCCCGATGCCGGTGTTCTCGTCGCGGAGGGTGGCGTGCAGCGACTGCGCGCTGACGAATCCGCGGGCGTCCGACAGCGCTTCGCGCACGCGTTCGCGCTGCCACGTGTTGCGCTGGGCCATGGTCGCGAGTCTACCGAGGGGTCCTGTGCGTCGCCCGGGCGCCGGTCACGCGGCCACCCTCGCGGCGCGTCGGCGCCCCGGGCTCAGGTGGCGCAACACGCGGGATCATCGCGAGCACCCCGCGTGTCGTGACACCCGAGTTTCCGCGCGGCCGAGCGTGCCCGGCTTCAGGTGGCGCAACACGCGGGATCATCGCGAGCACCCCGCGTGTCGTGCACCCGAACGGGGAAGCGGGGCCGGGGCGCCGGTCACCGGGCGACCGCCGGAACGGCGACGCGCGTGACGCGGTCGCGGCGGGCGCCGACGACGCGGCACACGACGTAGATCAGGAACGAGATCGTCGTGATGTACGGGCTCACCGGGAGGGTGCCCATGATCGCGAGGAGGATGCCGCCCACCGCCGACACGAAGCCGAACAGCGCCGACAGCAGCGGGACCGACAATGGGCCCGACACGATGCGCATCGCCGCGGCGGCGGGGGTGACGAGGAGGGCCATCACCAGCAGCGCGCCGATGATGTGCACGGCCACGGCGACGATGAGGCCGAGCAGCAGCATGAAGCCGAGCGAGACCGCGGTGGTGGGCACGCCGCGCGCGGCGGCGGACTGCGGATCGAGCGAGTCGAACCGCAGCGGGCGCCAGATGAGCAGCAGACCCAGCAGAACGAGAGCCCCGATGCCGATCAGCCAGCCGAGCTGGCCCGTCTGCACCGACACGATCTGCCCGGTGAGCAGGCTGAACCGGTTGGCGCTGCGGCCGTCGTAGAGCGACAGGAACAGGATGCCGAGACCCAGCCCGAACGGCATCAGCACGCCGATGATCGAGTTGCGGTCGCGGGCCTTCGCCCCGAGCACGCCGATGATGGCGGCTGCGATGAGCGAGCCGACGATGGACCCGGTGTCGACGTCCCCCCCCATGAGGCGCGCCGCCGCGGCGCCCGCGAACGACAGCTCGCTGATGCCGTGCACCGCGAATGCCATGTCGCGCTGCATGACGAAGACGCCGACGAGCCCGCCCACGAGCCCGAGGACCGCGCCCGCCCACACCGAGTTCGACACAAGCGCGAGGATCTCGCCGTAGTAGGGCAGCCCGCCGAACATCGCGTCGGCGATGTCGTTCCAGTTCATTCGTGCGCCCCGTGGTCGTGATGGTGATGGGATGCCTCGGCATCGGGCGCGCCGACCACCACGAGCCGGTCTCCCGCCCGCAGGACGAACACGTGCGCGCCGTACAGCGCCGTGAGCACGTCCGAGCGGAGCACCTCCTGCGGCGTGCCGAGGGTGAACCGCCCGTTCGCGATGTACAGGATGCGATCGACCTTGCCCAGCAGGGGGTTGATGTCGTGCGTGACCAGGAGGACCGCGGCATCCTTATCCCGGCGATGCCGGTCGATGAGCCGGATCACCGCCTGCTGGTTCGCCAGGTCGAGGCTCGTGAGCGGCTCGTCGCAGAGCAGCAGTCGCGGGTCGTCGGCGAGGGCCTGGCCCGCGCGCAGTCGCTGCTGTTCGCCGCCCGAGAGAAGACCGACGGGGCGGTCCGCGAAGTCGCGGGCGCCGACGGCGTCGATCAGCGCGTCGACGCGGGCGCGATCGCCGCGGCGCGGGATCGGGAAGCCGAAGCGGTGGCCGTCGACGCCGAGCGTCACGAGGTCGCGACCGCGCAGCGACGTATCGCGGGGCAGCGGCCGCGCCTGGGGGATGTACCCGATGCTGCGGCTGCCCTTGTGGGCGACGGGCGCGCCCTCGACGGCGATCTCGCCGTTCGACAGCGGCTCGAGGCCGAGGATCGCGCGAAGCAGCGTCGTCTTGCCGGAGCCGCTCGGTCCGAGCACGGCGACGAGCTCGCCGGCGTGTACATCGAGGTCGAGACCCGCCCACAGCTCGCGGTCGCCGCGCTGGAGCGCGGCGTCCCGGATGCTGAGGATGACGGGGCGAGTACCCGTGGCGGCCGGCGTCACGCGTCCAGCGCTGCGCTCAGCGCCTCGATGTTCGCCTGCATCCACGAGATGTAAGTCTCCCCCTCCGGGAGCGTTTCCGAAAACGCGATCACCGGGATTCCCTGGCCGTCGGCCTCGTCGACGATCTCCTGCGTCTCCGCGCCACCGGTCTGCGTGTTGGTGATGACCACGCGCACGTCGCCGCCCTTCACGAGCGCGAGGGATTCGAGCAGGGTCGCGGGCGCGACATCCTGTCCCTCTTCGACGGCTTCGCTGAACTTCTCGGGCGTCGCGTTCTCGAGTCCGGCCGCCTGGATGAGGTACACCGGCACCGGCTCGGTGACGAAGACCTTCTCGCCGGCGTGCGCGGCCGCGATCTCCTCCAGCGACGCCTCGAGGCCGTCGATCTCGCTGGAGAACGCCTCGGCGTTCGCGGTGAAGGTCTCGGCGTTCTCGGGGCTGAGCTCGCCGAGCTCGGTCGCGATGGCTTCGGCGACATGGGCGATCGTGTGCGGGTCGTACCAGACGTGCTCGTTGAAGCCTTCGACGTGCTCGTGATCGCCGTGGTCGTGGGCGTGGTCCTCGGCGTCGCCGGCGCTCTCCTCGTCGTGACCGCCGTTCTCGGGCCAGTCGTGCGAGAACTCGACCGCCGTGACGACCGGCGCCTCGGTGCCGCTGGACTCGATGAGCGCGTCGATGAACGCGTCGTAGCCGCCGCCGTTCTCGATCACGAGATCGGCCTTTGACACGGCGAGCTGGTCGCGCGCGCTCGGCTCGAACGAGTGCGGGTCCTGCGACTCGTTCGTCACGATCGACGTGACGTCGACGAGGTCGCCTCCGATCTCCTCCGCGATCTGCCCGTACACGTTGGTCGATGCGACGACCGCGATCTTCCCGTCGCTGCTGTCGTCACCGGCGGCCGTGCCCGCGCATCCGGCGAGGACGAGGGCGGATGCTGCCGCCAGGCCGAGCACGGGCAGGGAACGTCGCACGAAGGTCATGCCTCCGACCCTAACGCTAATGAGAATCGTTCTCAAATCTCGCGCGACCCGCGGAGCCCGCATGGCGGCGCACCGAACGGCGAAGCGCCGCGCGGCCCGGGGCCGACGACGCTTCTCCGGTGAGGACGG
>JAVBUG010000224.1:0-3694 GCA_031555515.1 Microbacterium sp.
CCGGGTCGCCCGCCCGCCCGTCGTAGTCGTCGACGAGGGTCTCCAGCGCCTGGCGCACGGCCGGCACGGGGGCCGACACGGCGGCCGCGAGACTCACGAGGCTCTGCGGCTCCTCGACGATCAGCAGGATCGCCTCCAGCCGCCGGGCGACATCGGTCACGGTGACGACGGGCGGGCCCCCGGTCGAAGCATCATCGGTCATAGTCGGCTCCCAAGGTGGCGAGATTCTCGTCGGTCCAGCGCTGCGCGCTCCAGCGGAGGGTCAGCTCGCCGAGCGGCTCGAGCTGTTCGAAAGACAGGGCGGCGTGGCGGTACAGCTCCAGTACGGAGAGGAAGCGGGCCACGACCACCCCGGGCTGGCCGACGCCCGCGATGAGCTCGCGGAACGTCAGCGACCCGGCGTCGCGCAGCAGCGTCACCACGATCGCGGCCTGCTCGCGGATGCTCACCAGCGGCGCGTGAAGGTGGTCGAACCCGATGCGCGGGATCTCCTTCGGCGTCATCGCCAGCAGAGCGAGTGCGGCGAAGTCGTCGGCGCTCAGCGACCACACGAGCTCCGGCACGGCATTGCGATACTTCTCGTCGAGGCGCACCGAGCGGGTGTGGCGTACGGCCTCGCGGCGCAGGCACCGCTCGAACCACGTCGACACCTCCTTGAACGCGCGGTACTGCAGCAGCCGCGCGAACAGCAGATCGCGCGCTTCGAGGAGCGCGACCGATTCGGCGTCGACGAGCTCGCCCTGCGGCAGGAGCCCCGCGACCTTCATGTCGAGCAGGGTCGCGGCGACGACGAGGAACTCGGATGCCTCGTCCAGCTCCTCGCCCGGACCCAGCTCGCGCAGGTACGCGATGAACTCGTTGGTCACGAGCGACAGCGACACCTCGGTGATGTCGAGCTCGTGCTTCGAGATCAGAGTGAGGAGGAGGTCGAACGGCCCATCGAAGTTGGAGAGCGCGACCCGGAACCCCTCCCCGGTCGCGGGGCCTTCCCCGGTCGCGGGGCCGTCCCCGGTCGCTGAGCCTGTCGAAGCGTCAGGCGACAGCGCCACGGGCGACCAGCTCCCGCGCCAGCCGCAGGTAGGCCTGCGCGGCGGCGTGCTCCGGCGCGAACTCGGTGATCGGCATGCCCGAGACGGAGGCATCCGGGAACTTGACGGTGCGCCCGATCACGGTCTCGAGCACGTCGTCTCCGAACGCGTCGACGACCCGTTCGAGCACCTCGCGCGAGTGGAGCGTGCGCGCGTCGTACATCGTGGCGAGCACGCCGTCGAGCGTGATGGTGGGGTTGAGGCGGTCGCGCACCTTGTCGATCGTCTCGATGAGCATCGCGACGCCGCGGAGCGCGAAGAACTCGCACTCGAGCGGGATGACGACACCGTGGCTCGCGGTGAGGGCGTTGACCGTCAGCAGGCCCAGCGACGGCTGGCAGTCGATGAGGATGACATCGTAGTCGCCGGTGACCTTGCGCAGCGCCCGAGACAGGGTCTGCTCGCGCGCGACCTCGTTGACGAGGTGCACCTCGGCGGCCGAGAGGTCGATGTTCGCCGGGATCACGTCGAGGTTGTCGACGCGCGTGTGGACGATGACCTCATGCGGGTCACGCTTGCCGTCGAGCAGCAGGTCGTAGATCGTCGGGATCTCGTGCGTCTGGATGCCGAGACCCGCCGACAGCGCACCCTGCGGGTCGAAGTCGACCGCGAGCACCTTGCGGCCGTAGCCGGCGAGGGCGGCCGCCAGGTTGATGGTGGTCGTCGTCTTGCCGACGCCGCCCTTCTGGTTGCACAGCGCGATGATGCGGGCGGGGCCGTGACCGTCGAGCTTCGGCGGAGTGGGGAAGCCCTGATAGGGACGACCGGTGGGTCCGATGGGGACGTCAGACTCCGAGGCCTTCCTCGATCTGGTCTTCGCCGTGCTGTCCGCCACCGTGCTCCCGCTTCCTCGTGCTCGCTCGATCCTAGTCGGCTGTTGGGCGATCGTTCAGCAAAGCGCCGTCGCAGCGCCACATGAGGCGCACGTCCCGGCGCCCGCACGCGGCGGGCGCCGGGTCGCCTGTCAGCGCGCTGCGCCGGCGACGGTGCCGGTCAGCTGCCCCGACGGATCCCACGCGATGCAGAGCACCTCGCGGTCGCCGTCGCTCCACGATCCGGGCGTCGGATACATCGGCCAGTAATCGAGCGTCGACTCCTCGTACGACAGGCCCACGAACGTCGCGAACTCGGCCACGCAGACGTTGTCGGCTTCGGCGATGATCGCGTCCTCGCCCGGGTAGTCGCCGTCGGCCAGCATGTAGGCGTGGTACACCTCGTCGTCGTGCGGCTCCGCGCACGGCACGACAGGCACGTTGCTGACCTGATCGGTCGTGTCGAGGTCGGCGGTGTTCAGGCAGTCGCCGACGCGCACGGCGAAAACGTCCGCGTTGTCGACCTGTTCGGTCACCTCGCCGGTCTCGGCGTCGCGCACCGGCTGCGAGGCCGGCATGAACTGGTCGACGATGGAGCAGCCGCTCAGCGACACCGCAGCAGCCACGATGACTGCGGCGAGCGAGAGGCGGGCACGTGCGTTCTTCATTCGATCCCCCCGGATGAATCGATGGTCCGCCCCCGTGGCGGATCCCCAGCCGCTCAGTCTGGCGGAGATCGTCACACGGTGCGAAATCGCCTACCGGGCGCGCGGATGCGACGTCGCGTACACGTCGCGGAGGGCGTCGACCGACACATAGGTGTAGATCTGCGTCGTCGCGACGGAGGCGTGGCCGAGCAGCTCCTGCACGACGCGGACGTCGGCGCCGCCCTGCAGCAAGTGGGTCGCGAACGAGTGCCGCAGGGTGTGCGGCGACACGTGCGCGGTGAGGTGGGCGCGCTCGGCCGCCGACTGGATGATCAGCCAGGCGCTCTGCCGCGACAGCGGTGCCCCCCGCGCACCGAGGAACAGCTTCGGCGTCGACCGGCCCCGGTGCGAGAGCTCGGGCCGCGCGCGCGTCACGTAGGCGTCGACGGCCGCCCGGGCGTAGGAGCCGACCGGCACGATGCGCTCCTTCGAGCCTTTACCCCGCACGCGCAGCACATCGCCGTGCGCGGCGTCGTCGACGTCCAGCTGCACGATCTCCGAGACGCGCGCGCCGGTCGCGTACAGCAGCTCGAGGAGCGCGCGGTCCCGCATGCCGAGCAGATCCCCTGCCGCCGCTCCCCCACCGCCGGTGAGGTCGGCCTCGGTCGACGGCGCCGGCCCCGAGGCATCCAGCAGGCTCTCGACCTGCTCGATCGTCAGCGCCTTCGGCAGCCGGCGCGGCTGCTTCGGCGGGCGCAGGTGGGACGACGGGTCCGCCGGCTCGATCCCCTCGCGGGCGAGGAACCGGTGCAGTCCCCGCACCGAGGACTGCAGGCGGGCCAGCGAAGAGGCCGCCATGGGCGGCTGCGCGGCCGCACGGTCGGCGATGAAGCTCGCCAGCGTCACCGAGGTGACTGCGGCGGTGTCGCCGATCCCCTGCTCGCGCAGCCACTCCGCATACCCGCCGAGATCACGCCGGTACGCCGCGACCGTGTTCTCCGACAGGCCGCGCTCGATCGCGACGTGGCGCAGGTACGAGTCCACGGCCCGGGCGATCTGCATGTCGAAGAGCCTCCTGCCACGAGCGTCTCACGTCCAGCCGCCGGGGCGGCGGAATCCGGAGGGTCTGTCAGCCTCCCACGGACGA
>JAVBUG010000157.1:0-6034 GCA_031555515.1 Microbacterium sp.
CGTACGCGAGGATGTGCGTCGCGATGCGGTCGAGGAACCAGCGGTCGTGCGTGATGACCACCGCGCAGCCGGGGAACTCGAGCAGTGCGTTCTCGAGCGACTGCAGCGTCTCGACGTCCAGGTCGTTGGTCGGCTCGTCGAGGAGCAGCAGGTTGCCGCCCTGCTTGAGGGTGAGCGCGAGGTTGAGGCGGTTGCGCTCACCGCCCGAGAGCACACCGGCCTTCTTCTGCTGGTCGGGGCCCTTGAAGCCGAACTTCGACACGTACGCGCGCGACGGGATCTCGGTCTTGCCCACCGTGATGATGTCGAGCCCGTCCGAGACGACCTCCCACAGGCTCTTCTGCGGGTCGATGTTCGCGCGGGACTGGTCGACGTAGCTGATCTTGACCGTTTCGCCGATCTTGAGATCGCCGCCGTCGAGGGACTCGAGTCCCACGATGGTCTTGAAGAGCGTGGTCTTTCCCACACCGTTCGGGCCGATGACGCCGACGATGCCGTTCGGGGGAAGCGTGAAGCTCAGCCCGTCGATCAGCGAGCGGCCGTCGAAGCCCTTCTGCAGCTTCTTCGCCTCGATCACGACGCTGCCCAGGCGCGGCCCCGGCGGGATCGTGATCTCCTCGAAGTCGAGCTTGCGGGTGCGGTCGGCCTCGGCCGCCATCTCTTCGTAGCGGGCGAGGCGGGCCTTCGACTTCGCCTGGCGCCCCTTCTGGTTGGAGCGGACCCAGTCCAGCTCTTCGGCGAGGCGCTTGGCGAGCTTGGCGTCCTTCTTGCCCTGGATGGCCAGGCGCTCCGCCTTCTTCTCGAGGTAGGTCGAGTAGTTGCCCTCGTAGCCGATGAGACGCCCGCGGTCGACCTCGGCGATCCACTCGGCCACGTTGTCGAGGAAGTACCGGTCGTGCGTGATGGCGATCACCGCGCCGGGGTACTTCTGCAGGTGCTGCTCGAGCCAGAGCACGCTCTCGGCATCGAGGTGGTTCGTGGGCTCGTCGAGGAGAAGCAGGTCGGGCTTCTGCAGCAGGAGCTTGGTCAGCGCTACCCGGCGCTTCTCACCACCCGACAGCGGGCCGATCTGGGCGTCGCCGGGCGGCGTGCGTAGAGCGTCCATCGCCTGCTCGAGCTGGGAGTCGAGGTCCCACGCGTCGGCGGCGTCGATCTCCTCCTGGAGGACGCCCATCTCGGCGAGCAGCGCGTCGAAGTCGGCGTCGGGGTCGGCCATGAGGCCCGAGATCTCGTTGAACCGGTCGACCTTGGCTTTGATGGCGATGCCGTCCTGGATGTTCTCGAGCACCGTCTTGGACTCGTCGAGCTCGGGCTCCTGCATGAGGATGCCGACCGTGAAGCCCGGGCTGAGCTTCGCCTCGCCGTTGGAAGGGGTGTCGAGCCCGGCCATGATCTTCAGGATCGTCGACTTTCCGGCGCCGTTCGGTCCGACCATGCCGATCTTCGCCCCCGGGAGGAACGCCATCGTGACGTCGTCGAGGATCAGCTTCTCGCCGACAGCCTTACGGGCGCGGACCATCGAGTAGATGTACTCAGCCATGCGGGTTTCTGCTCTCCTTGGACTTCAGACGTCAGCGTCCCAGCCTACCGGGCGGCGCGGTGGACGGCGTGAGCGGGCCCCGTCCGAGTTCACCAGTCGATGGGTCGCGTCTGGCCGACGAGGCAGTTCCCCTCGGCGAGCACCGGCACCACGACCGTGACGGGATCCCCTGTCGCCGGGCCGACCTGGCCGATGAGGCACTCATCGTTCCAGCGCACCGAGAACTGGATGCTCTCGGCGGGATTGCCCACCGTCGACATGTCTTGTGTGACCTGCATCGCAGCCTTGTCGAACCCTGCCGCCGTGAGCGCATCCACGTACGCCCGGCCGGTCACCCGGGCATCGGTCGCCCACACCGCCGCGGTGACCGACGAGAACAGGGGGAGGTTGTCCTCCGCCGTGCCGTCCGGCACGAGCGTCGGCGCGCCAGGCGCGGTCGGCGTGGCGCTCGGGCTCGGCGCACCGTCCGTGGACGTCGCCGTGGGCGTCGTTGTCGGCTCCGGCTCGCCGGGGCTGCACGCCGTCAGCGCACCGACGAGCACGAGGGCGGCTATCACCACCCCCGGGGCGCGCCGCGAACGGGCATCGAAGCGAGCGCGGGGCGGGAAGTCTCGGGCCACGGGGAGAGTTTAGGGCCGCCGGCCCCGCGCACGCTGAACGCATCAGAAGGGCGGCTCCACCTCGTCGCCGGCGGAGCCGGAGCCCGCTCCGACCGGCACAAGCACGGGCTTCACGGCGTCTTCCTCCTCTCCCGAGGCGTGCGCTCCGGCGACGCCGGGTGCCGCCCATGCGTCACCGGCCGCCGCGGTGGGCCAGTTCTGCGACGTGTCGATCGTCGCCGACCGGGAGTCCTTCTCGAACGTCGTGGTTCCCCACCGCAGGTCGTGCCCGATCGCGTCGGCGTCGATCTCGATCGCTGTGCCGCGGCGGGTGCCGTTGTCCCAGTCGCGCACCCGCAGCCGACCGGTGAGGATCACGCGATCACCCTTCTGCAGCGATCGATAGGCGTGCTCAGCCAGCGTGCGGAACACCGAGACGGTGTACCAATTGGTTCCGGCGTCGGTCCATCCCCCGGCTTCGCGGCTGTACCGCCGTTGACCGCTCGCCACCCGGAACGTGGCGATCGCCACTCCGGCCGGCGTCTGCTTCAGCTCGGGCGGTGTCGCCACGTTGCCGGTGATGGTGATCGTGTCGCCTGTGTCACTCATCGCTCGTCCTCTCTGTCGACCCGAGGACCATCCTCGGTACTGCCGGCGCCCCGTGCCCGAGGACGCCGGCAGTGGACTCAGCCTCGCGGTGCGGGGGCTCCGCGGAGGTCGTGGTCACTCGATCTGTGGAGAGCACCGCCTTGACCCCGCCCTGGGGAGGAAACGCCGGGACAGCGCTCCGAAAGGAATGTCAGACCCCGAAGCTATGTTCGAAAGAGAAGGAGGCAACATGTCAACTGTCGTCGGAACCCGTGCATCAGGGACTCCGCTCCTCGCCCCGCCGAACCGCATGCGTCTCGTCCCTGCGGCGCCTTCACTCTGGCGCGTCGTCGAGCCAGGCGGGCGCGTGATCGGTCATCTGCAAGAGGTCGTCCAGGCGGGCGGCATCCGTTTCCGTGCGCGGCGCTACAACCCCGCCGCCCACGTCTTCCGCGATCTGGGCGATTTCTGGAGTGCGGATGATGCGGTCGAGTGCCTGACGTTCGCCCGCTGAGACGGGTGATCCGCCATGCGGCGCCGCCCCGGGCCACCCTTTCTCCTCGCTCAGATGACGGCGCCGACCTGCTCCCCCAGCATCGATGGTGCTCCGGCCCGTACTGATGACCACGCATCCGCGAGCACCCCGGCTGCGCGCACCATCTCCTCCGCAGGTGCGGTGAAGGGCACCCGCAGGTGTCTCTCGTGCCCGCCGTCCACGGAGAACCGTGGTCCCGCACTCAACAGCACACCACGTGATCGCGCCTCAATCACCAGCGCCGAACTGAGCGGGGCGCCCAACTCGATCCACAGCGACACGCCACCGTGCACGTCGGGCAGGTCCCACGAGGGCAGCCGCTCGCGCAGAGCCTGCACGAGCGCGTCACGACCCGCTCGCAGCAGCTCCGATCTTTGTGCGACGACGTCGTCGAACTGGGAAAGGAGCCGAGTGGCGATGGCCTGCTCGAACTCGGGAGTGCCGAGGTCCTGGGCCGGCCGCGCGGCCACGAGTCTGCGGATCAGGTCCCCGTCGGCGCGCACCCACCCGAGCCGCAGTCCACCCCACACGGTCTTGCCCAGGGAGCCGATGCGCACGACCGTGCCGGGCTCTGATGCTGCGAAGCCGGGCGCGAGCGGTCCGCGGTCGATGTCGAGATCGCCGGTGGTCTCGTCGAGTACCAGCACCGACCCCGAACGCTCCCCTGCCGCGAGCATCGCCTCGCGTTCTCCGACGCTCATGCTCCGGCCCGTCGGGTTCTGGAAGTCGGGCATGAGGTACGCCATCACGGGGAGCGTGCGGGCGAACGCCTGTTCGGCCCGATCGAGGTCCCAACCATCCTCGGTCGCCACGGGGACGCCCACGAGACGGGCGCCCGCCCGGCGGAGCGCGTCGGCCGCGTGCGGATAGGTGGGCGTCTCCACCAGCACGCGGTCGCCACGCCCGATGAGCACCGTGGACACCAGGTGGATCGCGCTCTGCGCGCCCGTCGTCACGAGCACTTCATCGGGTCGTGTCGGCACTCCGCGCGCCGAGTAGCGATCGGCGATCGCCTCGCGCAGCTCGATGCGACCCAGCACGTCGTAACCCACGCGCGACACGAGCGCGGACGCACCGCCGGCGGTCTCGGCCATGATCCCGGCCAGTCCGGGCCAGGCGGGCGGGCTGGCCTGCTGAAGGTCGATCATCCCGTCGCCGGCATCGGTGCGGCCCGCATCCCGCCGCCCGAGCGGCAGCGTGACACTGCCCGAGCCGCGGAGGCTCGCGATGTGGGTCGTCTCGCGGAGGCTCCGGTAAGCCGCGGCGACGGTGCAGCGACTCACGCCCAGTCCGGCAGCGAGCTCGCGCTCGGCCGGCAGTGCGGTGCGCGGGGCGAGCCGATTGTCGAGGCAGAGCAGACGGATGCCGTCAGCCAGCGCCTCGTAGGCGGGCTCACGCGTACGCCAGCCGCCGAGGGCGGCGGCGAGAGCGCGCGCTGAGATGCGGGAATCCATAAGGCCAGAGTACTCATATTGGACTGCACCAAGCGAGCCAATTCTGCGATTGGATGGAACCATGCCACGCCGAATCGTCCAGCTGCTCGTCGGTCTCTTCCTCTACGGGGCCGGTTGCGCACTCACCGTTGAAGCCGGGTTGGGCGTCGACCCCTGGACCGTCTTCGCTCAGGGCCTGTCGGTGCGCACCGGGGTCGGCATCGGCTGGATCACCAACATCGTGGGCTTCTTCGTGCTGCTGCTGTGGATCCCCCTCCGCCAGAAGCCGGGCATCGGCACGATCGCCAACATCCTGCTCGTCGGCACGAGCATGCAGGTCGTCCTCGGCATCGTTCCCCCGGTCGCAGGGTTCGCCGCCCAGCTCGCGACACTGCTCGGCGGCATCGTGCTGGTGGCCATCGCGTCCGGTCTCTACATCGGCGCGCATTTCGGCCCGGGCCCGCGCGACGGGCTCATGACAGGCATGAACGCCCGCCTCGGATGGCCTATCTGGTTGTGCCGCGTACTCGTCGAGGTCTCTGTGCTCCTCGCGGGATGGCTGCTCGGGGGCACGGTCGGCATCGGAACGGTGCTCTTCGCCGCCCTCATCGGCCCGCTGGTGCACGTCGCACTGCCGCTGCTCGACACGCGCAGGAAGCCGACGCGCGTCGCCGCGGCCGAACGATCGGCATGACGCACGGGCCCGCCGGCGCACCCGGGACCGGGCGCGCCGCGCGGGTCAGTGCTCGCGGAACATGGGCCAGTCGCTGCCCGGCGTCATGTGCGAGTGGAGCGCGCTCTTCGCGATCTCCATCGTCGGGTACGTGCCCGTCGCTTCGCTCGCGCCGGCCATGGTGACCGTGTAGCCGTCGTCGTCCTTGCGGATGCTGCCGGCGACGCCGGATGCTCCGTAGGCGACCCAGAGAGGGTGGTGCGTCTCCGTGGTGCTCATCGGCGAACTCCTTTCGATGCGTCCGGTGCTGACGCTACGCCGAGAGTCCGTCATCCGCCAGCGTCCGCGACGGCGTGGTGCGACCCGGTAGTGTGGAAGAACCCTTCCCTCCGTAGCTCAGGGGACAGAGCGAGCGGTTTCTACCCGCCAGGTCGGGGGTTCGAATCCTCCCGGGGGGGCGAACGGGTCCGGCGTGGGAGTCGGAACCCGCGTCCAGGCCCGTGGGATGTCTGGACTTCTGACAAGGATGGAGCACATGGTGGGTGCATCCGAGAACGACCGTCTGGTGTGGATCGACTGCGAGATGACGGGCCTCGACCTGGGCGTCGACGAGTTGGTGGAGATCGCCGTGGTCGTCACCGACTTCGAGTTGCGAACGCTCGACCC
>JAVBUG010000169.1:0-2683 GCA_031555515.1 Microbacterium sp.
TCGTCACCATGGCGGTGAGCGTGCCGATCGCGATGAACGTGAGCAGCAGCGACGACATGCGCTGGGTGGTCATCGCCGACACCGAGAGATAGACGAACCAGGTCGTGAGGCCGAGTGTGACCGCCATCAGCACGACCGCCCAGAATGTGATGATCGGCAGCCCGATGAACCCCATCGCGAGCACGCGTCCCAGCGCGTACACGGCGACGAATGCCAGCCCTGTATGCACGATGACGACCGAGATCGTGTTGACGATGTACTTCCACGTCGGCAGCGACTGCCGCCACTGCTGCCCCGGCCGGTCGCGGGAGCGCCAGTACTCGAGCGTCGACGCGACGGCGGCGACCACCGCGGCGCCGCACGCGGCCCAGAACGCGAGGGAGTCGGCCTCACCGCCCAGCTGCACGTCGGGGGCGAGGATCCCCACGAAGAAGCCGTAGATCGCGCCGACGATGCCGGCGATGAACGCGGCGTAGACCGCCTCGGACTCGGCCTTGCGACCCGGCCCCGGCGAGGCCGCCTGGGGCAGCGGCGAGGTGTTCACAGTGCTCACGAGGTCAGAGTACGACCGCGCGAGAACCCCGGGGGTGATCGGCGCAAGAAGATTCGGTCACGGAATCGTCAAGCGCCGCGCTGGAGCCACGGGCGCAGCATCCGTGTGACCCAGGGGAGCACCGCGTACGTCATGACGGGGGTGAGCAGCACCGTCGACAGGAGCACGCGAGCGATCAGCGGCCACTCCGCGAAGCCCGGGACGAAACCGAGAAGCCACGACGCGAGGAGGTTCGTGGGGAAGAAGCCGAGCCAGATCGTGACGGCCTGCTTCCAGCGCGGCGGGGCGGCCGGGATGGGCTGCTGGACCGGGCCGGTGACCGGTGAGGACGCGTGATCCGGATGCCGCGGCTCGACGTGAGTGGCGAACGGGGCGTCGAACCACCCCTCGATGCCGGTGCGTCGCTCGACCCTGACCTCACTCGCGAAGGCGCGGCCGGAATCGAGCCACCACGAGCGCTGCGGCGAGTCCTCCCACGCCTCGAGGGTCGGGATGTCGCGGAAGCGGTAGAGCATGTACCAGAGGTCGCTGCCCTCGCCGGCGCGTACCCAGCCGGAGCCGAGGAACCCCGCGAAGCCCGCGGCGAGATCGGTGCCCGCTTGCATCCAGCTTGTGGCTTCGACGGTGCGAGAGGGGTCGATGCGCCGTTCGATCGCGACGGTGATGGGGTGGGCCACGGGTTCTGCCATGCCATCCATTGTGCGGATGCGGGCGCCGTGGTGGTCACCGCGCCGGGGGCGGCCGTGGGCGCGGGGGCGTAGGCGAGGGCCTTGGGCAGCGACAGCAGCCAGAGACCCATCGTGACGAACGCGACGAACTCGAAGAGCGCGAGGGTGATGAACCCGGCGGTGAGCACACCCATGCCGGTGGCGAGCAGGGCGACGCAGAGCATGGTGATGGCGCGGAACCGTCGGCTGCGACCGGGAATCGCAAGTCCCGTGGCGACCGTCGAGAGGAACGACAGGCCCAGCGCGGTGGCGATGAGGTCGTGGCCCACCGGGCTCACCGGGATCGGGACGAGCCCGACGCCGGTGAGGAAGAGTCCGGCCGACACGATCGATCCGCGGAACGCGCGCGCCGAACGACGACAGATGCCGCTGGGCAGCGCCACGGCGATCAGCACGCCGTACACCGCGAGGAAGAAGCCGGAGAAGATCGTGATCGTGTTGAAGGTGCGGCCCGAGAAGTCGGTGTGGGTGCCGAGCTGTGAGAAGTGCAGCTGCCACCACGTCGCGTCGTGCGTGGTGAGGATGGCGACGGCCACACCGACCGGGAGCGACAGCACGGCGAGGCGCCCGATGCGGTGGGCGAGATAGCCGTTGTCGCCCTTCGGTGCTTCGGGTGCGGCTGGGAGCGTCGCGACCGAGGTGGTGGTCGCTGCGGTGAGCGCGGAGGTGGCGGCGACGGCGGTGGTCGTCGTCGTCATCGCGGACGCGGATGCCGCGTCCGTCGTGATGCTCGTCGCAGGGTGCGAGAGCACCCGTGCCACGGCGGTCTCAGGGTCGACGCGGGTGAGCGTCGGCGCGCTGACGACGACCGTCGCGCTCGTGGAAGCGTCGTCGGTAACGGGTGGAGCGTCGGAAAGGGTCGTGGGAGGCATTCGACTCACGATCGGTTCTGTACGGCGTGCCCGAAGCCGGACATCCCCCCATTAGACCCCCGGTCCGGGGCCCGTTGGTCAAGACGGTAAATCCCCAGTTCAGCGGCGAACCGCTTACCGAAACTGTATCCCGCGGAGCCGGGAAACCGCTGGTCGGTGGTATGTGGGGACTCCGTGATGTACGCGATGCGCCCGGTACGCTGGACGGGCCGGTCCACGCGCCGCGCCGCGTGGGCGGCGTGCGGGTGCCGCTGACCCGCCCCTGGAGGAGCCGGATGCCCAAGAACAAGAAGCCCGGCGGCGGCCGCGCGGCGAAGAACTTCGACCCCCGGTACAACCCCAAGTACCGCGCGGCGAGCGACGGTCAGGACGGCAAGCGCCGGCCTGGCGAGTCCTCGGCGGGGAAGCCGGGAAGTCGCAGCGCCGGACACCGCGGATTCCGCGCGGAGTCGACGGATGCCGCCGCCCCGAAGCGCCGCTGGACCGAGCAGGAGCGTGCGGGCCGGGACGAAGCGCGGACGATCCGGACC
>JAVBUG010000071.1:0-5094 GCA_031555515.1 Microbacterium sp.
GAGGTGGCGCACCTCGTCCTCGATGTCGTTGCGCTCGAAGGCCAGCGGCAGCCCGAACCCCGCGTTGTTCACCAGGATCTCGATCGGCCGCGCCTCATCGGCCACGCGCGCCTCGACCCGCTCGCGCTGGCGGCGCTTCAGCAGGTCGGCTCCGAGCACCTCGACCTCGACGCCGTACGTCGCCCGCAGACGGACGGCGAGCTGCTCGAGCGCCTGCCGGTCGCGGGCGACGAGCACGAGGTGCGCGCCCTTCGCCGCGAGCTGGCGCGCGTACTCCGCGCCGAGCCCCGAACTCGCACCGGTGATGAGAGCCGTCTTCGCCATGGGCGTCAGCCTATTGCGCGCGTGCGGCCGCGCCGCGCCCCGCCGGCGGCACCAGCCTCAGGAAGCGGTAGCGGATGCCGGATCCCGACGTGTGCCAGCCGTCGACGGGGTCGGTCGCGACAGTGACCCACCCGGCGCGGTCCGGCGCCAGGGTGTCCCCGTCGACCGCGACGTCCAGCTCGGTGACCTCGAGGAGGTCCGCGAGCTCCATCGCCTCCTGGAAGATCTGGCCGCCGCCGATCACCCAGATGCGCTCGGGCGCGCCTTCGTCGGCCAGGTCCAGCGCGGCCCCGAGCGATGCGGTGCGCTCGGCACCGGAATCCGTCCAGTCGTCCTGTCGGGTGATCACGATGTTGCGCCGCCCCGGCAGAGGGCGGAACCGCGCGGGGAAGGACTCCCACGTGCGGCGGCCCATCACCACCGGCGCACCGAGCGTCAGGGCCTTGAAGTGCGCGAGGTCTTCGGGCACGTGCCACGGCATGCCGCCGTCGGCGCCGATCACGCCGTCATGCGCCTCCGCCCAGATCAGCCCGATCGAAGCCGTCATACCGCGACCGCCCCGCGGATCGCGGGGTGGTGCTGGTAGTCCTCGAGCACGAAGTCGTCGAAGCGGTAGTCGAAGATCGACTCCGGCGTGCGCGCGATGCGCAGCGTCGGGTACGGGTACGCCTCACGCGTCAGCTGCTCGCGCACCTGCTCGACGTGGTTGTCGTAGATGTGGCAGTCGCCGCCGGTCCACACGAAGTCGCCCGGCTCGAGCCCCGCCTGCTGCGCGACCATGAGGGTGAGCAGGGCGTACGACGCGATGTTGAAGGGGACGCCGAGGAAGAGGTCGGCGCTGCGCTGGTACAGCTGGCACGACAGCTTGCCGTCGGCCACGTAGAACTGGAACATCGCATGGCACGGCGCGAGCGCCATGTCGGGGATGTCGGCGGGGTTCCAGGCCGACACGATCAGCCGACGCGAGTCCGGGTTCGCGCGGATCTGGTCGAGCACGAGCGCGATCTGGTCGATGTGCTCGCCCGACGGCGTCGGCCACGACCGCCACTGCACGCCGTAGACCGGGCCCAGCTCGCCGGCGGCATCCGCCCATTCGTCCCAGATGGTGACGCCGTTCTCCTGCAGCCATGCCACATTCGACTCGCCGCGGAGGAACCACAGCAGCTCGTACGCGATCGATTTGAAGTGCACGCGCTTCGTGGTGATGAGCGGGAAGCCCTGTGCGAGGTCGAACCGGATCTGCCGGCCGAACGCACTGGTCGTGCCGGTGCCGGTGCGGTCGTCTTTGTGGGTGCCGTGCTCGAGCACGTCTCGCAGAAGGTCTTCGTACGGGGTCGGGATCGGCGTCGTCACGGCTGCCACGATACCCGCGCCCCGCGACATCCCGGCCGTGCCCGCACCGTGCGCGTTGCTCACAGCGCCGAGTCGCCTTCTGTTACATCGATCGCGTCATATTCGCTGATTCGGCCTCCATTCAGGTGAAAGGGTTTAGCCTGATCTGCTGTGAACCTCGTCGGCGCCCTCATCGCCCTCGCCGCGCTCCTCGCGGCGACGGTGGCACTCGGTGTCTTCCTGAACTGGCGCCAGTCCCACGCCCGCCACAACGTGGAGCACGAGGTGATCGAACCGCATCGCCTCGGCGCCGACGGACTGGGCGAAGTCGCCACCTTGCTGCAGTTCTCGACGGAGCTCTGCGCCCGGTGTCCCGGCGTGCACCGCACGCTCGCGGCGATCGCCGACGACCACGAAGGCGTGCGCCACCTCGACGTCGATCTCACCCACCGCCCCGACATCGCGAAGCACTTCCACGTGCTGCAGACCCCGACGACGCTCGTGCTCGACCGCAACGGCGTCGTGCAGACCCGCTTCGGCGGCGCGCCCGGCCGCGACGTGCTCGAACTCGAGCTCAACCGCCTGATCGCAGAGGACGCGAATGTCTGAGCGAACGGATGCTGCGTCCCCGCGCGGCATCGACCCCCGAGGTCCGCGCTTCGCGGCGGGGATCACCGCGCTGCTTCTCCTGATCGACGTCTTCCTGGGGCTCACCGGCCTTTCCACCGCACAGGCGAACTCCTCTTGGTACGGCTTCCCGCCCCTCGCCACGTGGCCGGGAGGCGGTGACTTCGCCTTCGTCGTCGGAGGGAGCCCCTGGCTCATCTCGTGGGCGCCCCTTGTCGCCCGCGTCCTCGACCCCGCGTTCCTCCTGCTGTCGGTGACGGCTCTCCTTTTCCTGTGGGGCGTGCTCTCGCCCCGCACGGCGCCGTGGAGTGTCCTCTACCGCAAGCTCATCGCGCCACGACTGTCGCCTCCGACCGAGCTCGAGGATCCGCGCCCGCCGCGCTTCGCGCAGGGGGTGGGCCTCTTCGTGGTCGCGATCGGCCTCGTGCTGCACCTCGCCGGCGTGCCGTGGGCGCTGACGATCGCCGCCGCGGCGGCGTTCATCGCGGCGTTCCTCAACGCCGTCTTCGGCCTCTGCCTCGGTTGCCAGCTGTACCTCCTGCTGCAGCGCGCGGGCATCGTCGGCCGCGCACGGCCCGCCTCGGCCTGACGCGGCTTCCGCCCGTCACGGACAGCGGGGCGCAGCATCCATGTCAACCCGTCGCGATGCGGTAGTCGACACCATAGGCTGGCGCGAGACGCCCGGCACACGGGCGCCCCGCCAGCGAGGAGGCCCACATGACCGTCACGAGCGAAGCAACCACGGTATGGAAGGGCGGGCTGTTCGACGGCTCCGGTGAGACCACCTTCGTGTCGTCCGGCATCGGGACCTTCCCCGTCAACTGGAAGGCGCGCAGCGAAGGCTCGACCTCGGTCACGACGCCGGAAGAGCTCATCGCCGCGGCCCACGCGTCGTGCTTCAGCATGGCGTTCTCGCTCGCGCTGGCCGAGAACGGCACTCCCCCGGAGTCGCTCGACACCACCGCCTCGGTCACGTTCAAGCCGGGCACGGGAATCACCGGCAGCCACCTGAACGTCAACGCGGTCGTGCCGGGGCTGGACCCCGAGGACTTCGAGCGCCTTGCCCAGAGCGCGAAGGCCGGCTGCCCCGTCTCGCAGGCCCTGGCGGGCATCGAGATCACCATCGAGGCGACGCTTGCCTGAAGGCCCTCCGACGGGTGACGGCGGTCGGAGGATCGTCGTCGCCGGGGCGTCCGGCCTCATCGGCCGGGCGCTCGTCGAGAGCCTCCGCGCCGACGGCGCCGAGGTGACGACACTCGTGCGCCGGCCCGCCGAGGCCGCGCACGAGGTCGAATGGCTCACCACCGCCGAGCCACTCGATCCGGCGGTGCTCGAGGGCGCCAACGCGGTGATCGGGCTCAACGGCGCCAGCATCGGGCGGTTCCCGTGGACGCCGGCGTACAAGGGGACACTGCTGTGGTCGCGCATCGCGCCGACGCGCGCGCTCGCCCGCGCGGTGCGGGAGCTCGGAACTGACGCCCCGCACCTGGTGTCGGCATCGGCCGTCGGGTATTACGGCTCTGCGCCGGGCGCACGGCTCGCGGAGGACGCCCCGCGCGGCGAGACCTTCCTCGCTGACCTCTGCGGCGAGTGGGAGGCCGCGGCGTACGGTGCGGGGACGGATGCTGCGGTCTCGGTGCTGCGCACGGCACCGATCGTGCACGCCGACGGCGTGCTGAAGCCGCTCATGCTCCTCACGAAGCTCGGTCTCTCGGGCCCGATCGGCCGGGGGACGCAGGCGTGGCCGTGGATCTCGCTCGAGGACGAGGTCCGCGCGATCCGGCACGTGATCGACACCCGTCTCACGGGTCCCGTGAACCTCTCCGGACCCACGCGCGCCACGGCGAACGACCTCGGGTTCGCGCTCGCGGTGCGGATGAACCGCCCGTTCCTGCTGCGCGCGCCGGTGTGGGGCATGAAGCTCGCGCTCGGCGCGGACGCGACCGAGGCGCTGCTCACCGCCGACGCGCACGTCGTGCCCGACGCTCTCGAGAAGTCGGGCTTCGCGTTCGCACACCCGACGGTCGAGGACGCGGTGGCGGCCGCCGTGCCCGCGGCATCCTGATCCCTCAGCGGGCTCAGGCCGGGCGGTCGGTCTTCTCGAGGCGGATGGCGGCGCGCACCGCTTCGCGTGCGCGCCGGCGGTCGCCGGCGGCGTCATAGGCGAGCCCGAGCCTGTACCAGGCCCGCCAGTCATCGGGGTGCGCCTCGACGTCGGCGCGGTACGCGGGGAAGACCGCGTCCCCGTCCTCGCGCATCACGCGGCCGCTCGGACGCACGGCGACCTCCTCCTGCGGCAGCGCGTCCTCCGCCTCGAGCCGCTTGCCGAGCTGCTGCGCGCGCACGCCGAACCACAGTTCGCGTCCGAGCGCCCACGCGGCGATGAGCGGCAGCACGACGAGCGCCGCGCCCATCGCGATGCCGACGGGGTCACCGCTCATGAGCAGCAGCCACGCGCGCTGCCCGACGAGCACGATGTACAGCGCGAGCAGCGCCGCCATGACGGCGACGCCGATGCGAGCGCTCATGCGCCCGTGGCGCGGGCGACCTGGCCCGGCACGCCGCCCTCGTCGACGGGTCGCCCGTCGGCCTGAGGGGCACGGCGGCCGATGCCGATGTCGAGCAGGCTGTCGAGGCCGACGGTGACGCCCGCGGCTTCGCGCGCGGCAGCGAGGGCGAGACGGATGCCGGGACCGTACGCCTGCGCGGGTTCCACGGTGTCGTGCACGATCGTGAGCGACTCACCCGCCCCCGAGAGGATCGTCTCCTGGCGGGCGACGACCCCCGGCCGGCGCAGAGAGTGGATCGGCA
>JAVBUG010000093.1:0-10518 GCA_031555515.1 Microbacterium sp.
CCTGTACTTCAACAACGCGCTGGACGGCGGAGCGATCCCCGGTCCGGTCCCCCGCGGCGATGACCTCGAGGCGCTCGTCGCGCTGGTGCTGCGCGCCGCGGCGTCCTAGGACTGGGTGATCTCGATCTGGCGGAACAGGTCGGCCTGGATCGCCGCGCTCACCTCGTCGAGCAGCTCGTCGGGCACCGGCGAGTCGACCGTGAGCACCGACAGCGCCTGGCCGCCGGCCGTCTGCCGGGCGATCTGCATGCCGGCGATGTTGATGCCCGCCTCGCCGAACTTCTGCCCGTAGACCGCGACGATGCCGGGGCGGTCGGTGTACAGCATGACGATGTGGTTGGTCTCGATCGGCAGCTCGATCGCGTAGTCGTTGATGCCGACGAGCTTCTCGACCTGCTTCGGGCCGGTGAGCGTGCCCGAGATCGCGAGCTGCGAGCCGTCCGACAGGGCGCCGCGCAGCGTGATGACGTTGCGGTACTCGGGGCTGTCGTCGTCGACGAGCAGGCGCACCTCGACACCGCGCTGCTCGGCGAGCAGCGGCGCGTTCACGTACGACACGGTCTCGCTCACGATGTTCGTGAAGACGCCCTTGAGCGCGGCGAGCTTGAGCACGCTGACGTCGTAGCCCTGCAGCTCGCCGTGCACCTCGACATCGAGGCTCGTCAGCGGCGACCGGGCAAGTGCCGAGAAGATCTGGCCGAGCTTCTCGACGAGCGGGATGCCGGGGCGCACGTACGGGTCGATGACGCCGCCCGCGACGTTCACGGCGTCGGGAACCAGCTCGCCGCCGAGCGCGAGGCGCACGGACTTCGCGACCGAGACGCCCGCCTTCTCCTGCGCCTCTTCGGTGGAGGCGCCGAGGTGCGGGGTGACGACGACGTTGGGAAGGTCGAGCAGAGCCGCGGCGGTGCCGCCCTCCGCCGGGGGCTCCGACGTGAACACGTCGAGGCCGGCGCCTGCGATCTCGCCCGCGGTGAGGGCGGCGTGCAGCGCCTCCTCGTCGATGAGGCCGCCACGCGCGACGTTGACGACGTACGCGGTCGGCTTCATGATCTTGAACTGGTCGGCGCCGATCATGCCCGTGGTCTCGGGGGTCTTGGGCATGTGGATCGTGACGAAGTCGCTCTGCTCGAGCAGCTCGTCGAGCGTGACCAGCTGCACGCCGAGCTGCTGCGCACGGGCGCTCGTGACGTAGGGGTCGTACGCGATGACGCGCACGTCGAACGCCTGGAGGCGGGCCGTGATCAGGGCGCCGATGCGGCCGAGGCCGATGATGCCGACCGTCTTCTCGAAGAGCTCGGTGCCGGTGTACGAGCTGCGCTTCCACGCGCCGCCCGCGAGCGACGCGTGCGCGGCGGGGATGCGGCGCGCGAGGCTGAGGATGTGGCCGACCGTCAACTCGGCGGCCGAGATGATGTTGGACGTCGGCGCGTTCACGACCATGACGCCCGCGGTGGTGGCGGTCTTGATGTCGACGTTGTCGAGGCCGACGCCGGCGCGTGCGACGACCTTGAGGACGGGCGCCGCGGCGATCGCCTCGGCGTCGATCTTCGTCGCCGAGCGGATCAGCACCGCGTTGGCGTCTGCGAGGGCCGACAGCAGAGCGGAGCGATCCGTGCCGTCGACGCTGCGCACGTCGAAGTCGGGACCCAGGGCATCGATCGTGGCGGGAGAGAGCTCTTCGGCGATCAGGACGACAGGCTTCGGCACGGGTGTTCCTTAGTGGGGCGGTGCGCGAACGCGCGGAGCAGAACCGGATGCCGCGCCGCACGCCGTCGGGGGGCGAGGCCTCTGCCAGCCTACCGCCCGTGCGGCGACGCGCCCGACCGTGTGACGGCCGGCGACACGCTCAGCCCAGGAACGACGCCGAGTTGAGGGTCGTGTACGCGACGACGTTCAGCCAGAAGACGGCCACGAGCGCCAGACCCGTGAGCATCACCAGAAGGAGTTCGTGCGGTGCGCGACGGTACCCGATCGCGAACGCGCCGCCCCATACCAGCAGCGGGAACGCCGCGGCGAAGATCCAGATGAACCACCCGAGAGCGTTGAGCGTGACGCCCGCGCCCTGGAACGTCTGCAGCGTGATGACGAGATTGCCGACCGCGTTCCAGACCGCGTAGGCGTAGAACAGACCGACGACGCCGGCGATCGTCGCCACGAGCCACGTAGGCGTCTTGCCGCGCTTCACGGCCGGGGCTGCAGCATCCATCGTGTTCTCGCTCATTGTCCGATCGCCCCGATCATCACGAACGGCCAGGGCAGCAGCAGCACGACACCCGCCGCGAGCCACGCGAACCGCACCCATGCGCGGGAGGTCCGCGTGAGCAGGAGCGTGGTGGCGAACCACAGCAGCGGGGCCAGCGCCGCGAGCCACAGGCTTCCCTGGTACATCACGTCGGTCACGAGGTACTGCGCCCTGCCCTGCAGGCGCAGACCGCCGATGAGCCAGCCGATCGCGTACAGGGCGTACACGCCGCCGAGCACGCCGAACGCGATCAGCGCGCCGTTGCCCATGGGCCGGCGGTCGGGGGCGGTGGGCGCTCCGAGATCCTCTTCGGATACGGATGCCGCCGCCGGCGCCGGCGAAGAGTCCAGCGTCTCGCTGCCCTTGCCGACGGCGGTGAAGCCCTTCGGGAGCTCGACCGGGGACGGCGCGGTGGAAGTGTCGGACTCGTCGCCCTCATCGCCGCTCACGCCGTGGTCGAGCGTGGGATCGTCGTCGCCGTCCCAGGTGAGGGCGTCGTCGTCGCGTCCGGTCGTCACGTTCTCAGCGTAGTGCCGCGGCCCTGCAGGTCCGGGTGCCACCCGCGGTGGGCGCGGCACCCGGGCCCGCGTCGCTCATTCGAAGAGCCGCAGCATCAGGGTGTGCCACGTGACCGGGCCGACGATCCCGTCGACCGGCGGGGCGAAGAGCTGCTGGAACTCACGGACCGCGGCGTCGGTGGCCGGACCGAAGTCGCCGTCGACGGTGAGCCCGGCGAGGAGCGTCTGGACGGCCCGCACGGCCTCGCCCTTCGCGCCCGCGGGGCCGTCGCCCTGCTTCACGGTGATGATGAGGCTCGGCCAGTCCAGCTGCCCGAGCGTGGTCGAGATCTCGACGGCGCGCAGGGTCTGCTGGAAGGTCTTCACGGCCTGGCCGCTCTGCGGCCCGAACGCGCCGTCGGCGGCGATGGTCGCACCGTGCGCGCGCAGCAGGTGCTGCGCGGCGAGGACGCGCCAGTTCGTGGCCTGCGACGATCCCTGCTTCACGAGCGCCCACGGCCGGTCGCCGGGCATGAACGTGCTGAAGAACGACCAGGTCTCACGGCCGGCGCTGCCGTCGAGGGTGAGGCCCCACGACTCCTGGAAGAACTCGACCCGCTCCTTCGTGATGGGGCCGAAGTCCCCGTCCACGACCAGCGGGTCCTCCCCCGGCGATCGCACGAGCCCGAACTGCTGAACGGCTCGCACGGCGTCGCCGGTCGACCCCTGCTGCACCGCGATGACGAGCTCAGGCCAGGTGACGGGCCCGACGATGCCGTCGGCGGGCACGCCCTGCGCGGTCTGGACGGCGGAGACGGCGGCCGCGGTCGCGGGCCCGTAGTCGCCGTCGACGACGACAGCATGGCCGTGCGCACGCAGGAGGTATTGGATGCCGGGGACGATCGCGGCCGACGATCCCGGTCCGACGGTGCTCCACGGTTCGACGTTCATGACGGCTCCTCAGTTCTCGATCGATTGCGGGGCGTGCCGCCCCTCATGCTTCCGAGGCGTTGCCCGCGCGCCGTGATACCTCAGTCGCGCACGAGGGAGACGGCATCCGTCTCCACCGCCTTCGCGTACTGCAGCGCCAGCGGCACGGCGAACGCGTCGTCCTCCTCGGTGTAGCGGTGCTGCAGTCCCTGCGCAAGGATGCGCCACGGCCGTTCGTTCGACGGCGTCGCGCTGTCGCCGTCGTCGGGAAGGAACTGCCCGTAGTCGTAGGGATGACTCGCGGTCGCGCCGAGCGGCACCGAGAACGTGTCGACCGCCATCACCCCCGCGGCGAGATCGACCTGGAGCAGTCGCTGGAATCCCGTCGCCCGCTCCCCCGTCGGCGTGCGGAACTCCTGGTAGTCCGCGAGCGCCTCGAGCACGGTATGCCCGGGGATCCCCCCGGCGTTCTCGGTGACGATCGCGCCGAGCCCGTGGAAATGTCCCGACAGCACGAGCACGACGTTGCGGTTCGGCGCCACGACCCGCTCCCACAGCAGGTCGCCGTGCGACACCCATCGCGACGTGGTGGAGCGCTCCGCGTCGTCGGTGGCGGTCGCCGGCGTGAGGTGCTCGTGCGTCGAGATGACGATGTTCGCGTCGCGGTGGGCGGCGACGACCCCCTCGGCCCACGCGATCTCTCGCTCGCCGTACGCGTACGGGAGCGAGAGCATCACGAACCGCGCGCCGGCCGCCTCGAACGACGACCAGTTCGCGCTGTTGTCGTCAGCGGTGAGCGAGCCGCCGAACCACGGCTGGTCGCGGTATCGCTCGGGGCCGAAGTACTCGTTGAACAGGTCGTTGCTCACGCCGCGCTTGTTGTCGTGGTTGCCCGGGAGCACGCTGTTGGCGATCCCGTTCGCATCCAGCACGCCCTGCAGCCGCGAGGCGACCTCGTACTCGCGGCGAGCACGCTCTTCGGTCTGGCCGGGATCGACCCAGTTCTGGATGAGGTCGCCCGTGTGGGTGACGAACGCGAGCTTGCGGGCGTCGGCGTTCTCGGCCAGCCACGCCACCTCGCCGGCGTAGACCTCGGGGTACGCCTCGGAGTAGTACTGCGTGTCGGTGATGTGCCCGAGCGCGAGGTCGTAGTCCCCGGGATCGGCGAGTCCGCTCGCGTCGGCAGCTGCCGACTCCGACCGCGGTACCACCTGCACCAAGAGGTCGACGGTGTCGTCGACGGCCTCCGCGTCGTGCACGACGCCCTCGAGCCTCACGGGCGCGGCGGCCGCAGCATCCGTCGCCGTCGTCATGCCGGCGGCTTCGTCGAGCGTGCGCCATCCTGGCTGCCGCGCGTCTGCGGACGCCGGAGCCCACACCGACAGACGCACCTCGGCGCGCCCGACCGTGCGCCCGCTCCACGAGACGCTGCCGCCGCCATCGGGGAGGCGGACCCGCAGCCGCACGTACGGCAGGTCGTAGTCGTCGTCGCGCGCGGTCAGCTCGGCGACGGAGACCTCGCGCTCACCCGGCGCGGTGCGGCCCGTGAGGGGCGAGAGCGACGACCCGGCGAAGGCGGCGATCACCTCCAGGGGTTCGCCGTCCCCGTCCAGGGGGAGGCTTGCGGATGCTGCGGCCCGGCCGCCGACGGCATCGATCGCGTCCGTACGGGCTCGATCGAGCGCGCGCGCCACGATGTCGTCCGCCGACACCGCGCGGGCCCCGGCCCGCACGCCGGGGGTCGCGGGGGCGGGGACGAAATCGCTCGCGTCGTCGCCGGTGAACGCGGCGCGCTGGAGTGTCTCGCCCCGCAGCCGGTCGACGGCGAAGGTCGCCAGCGCGAGCCCCTTCGTGCACGGGCTCTCGCGGTCCACGCTGCTGTCCATCTCGTTGCGGTGGTAGATGCCGACGCTGTCGACGCGGCTTCCGTCGGCGTCCTGCACCCACACGCCTGCTCCGGCGAGCTCGAGGGCGTCGTCGTACGCGGCATCGGCGCTCTGGGCGGCGGCCGTGCCGGCGAGGGCGGCCGTCCACGTGTCGTCAGGACCGAGCACCGTGCCCGAAGGCACCACGGCGAGGTCGTCGAACCGGCGGAAGCCGTCGGCGCCGCACGCGACCAGCGTCCACCCCGAGATGTCGACCGCGCGCGCGCCGAAGTTCGCGAGTTCGACGAAGTTGCGACGCGCCATCCCGTCGATCTCCGGGTCCGTCGCGATCTCGCTCACCGCGACACCGGGCCGATCGTCGTACGCGAACGCCGCAGCGACGGTCCCGCGGCCCACGCCAGACGCCGCCGGCGCGCCGTCCGGGACCTCCGGGCGCGTGGCCCCCGTTGCCACCGCGGCCGATGCCTGCGCATTCGGTTCGCCCGGCGTGCGACCCTCGATGACGAAGCCGCCGTCGGCCTGCCGCTGCCAGCTCTCACCGGTGCGGTAGTCCAGCGTCGAGGGGAGCTTGCCGCGGCCGGTCTGGCAGGCGGTGTCCTCCCGCGACGACACCCCGACACCGTCGACCCGCCGCCCGTCCGCGTCGACGAGGAGAACGCCGTGCACGAGGTCGGCCAGCGACGTCTCGACCCGGATGTCCGCATCCTCCGCGAACCCGGGACCTCCGATCACGAGACGCTCGCCCGGCCGCAGCGCGGCGCCCGCGCCGAACACGTGCTGGAGCGCCTCGGTCGGAGCGGCTCCGGTGGCGGTGCAGCGGTACAGCCGCCAGCCGCCCAGGTCCACCGCCGTCGCCCCGTCGTTCACCAGCTCGACGAAGTCGTCACCGTGGCCGGCCGGACCCGCCGCCGCGATCTCCGACACCCGTACCGGCTCCTCGGCGGGGCGCGCAAGACCGTTCGGCTCTCCAGGGGTCGCGACCGCGCGCACCCAGCGCGCGTCGGCGGACGACCCGGCGCGCTGCCAGCTCTCGCCGAGCGCCGCCGCCGTCGTCACCGGAAGCTCGACACCCCCGCCGCACTCCGACGTCGTCGGCGCAGGATCGTCCGAATACGCCGCCAGCGCGTCGGCGGTCTCGCCCGACGGCGCGAGGACGATGAGCCCGTATCCGCGCTCGGACAGACGCGTGGTGGGGAACGCGCGCCGCTCCCCTGCCGCGAGGATCACGCCGCCCAGGTCCGCCTCGGGATCCGACGGGCGGGTGCGCAGACCCTCTTCGTCGCAGCGGAAGACCGCGTACCCGGTGAGATCGACAGGGCGATCACCCGGATTCACGAGTTCGAAGAACCCCGAGCCCGATCCCCGCACACCTGCCGGTGAGACCTCGACGAGCGACACCGTGCCCGTCGGCGCGTCGACCCGGGGCGATTGCGCCGCACCGGCAGGTCCGCCGGCCGCGGCCGCGATCCCGACGAGGAGAAAGGATGCCGCAAGGAATGTGGTCACACGGTTCGTGGCGCGCACGAGGCGACGGTGACCGGGCGAGGTGAACCGGCGCGGGCGCCCCGGCGAGCAGCCGGTGTACGGCTACGGGACGGTTGCGTCAGCCGGCGGCGGCGACGGCCTCCGCCACGAGCGCGGGATCGGTGACGTCGTGCCCGGCCGAGCCGCCGCCCGGGCCGGACGGCGCGTCGTGGCCCGCCCGTGAGCGCGCGGACAGGTGGACCGCGTCCACCCCGGCGGCGAACAGCGCCGGGATGTCGGCCGGCTGCACGCCGCCGCCCGCCATCACCTCGACATCGCCCGATCGCGCGGCAAACGCCGCCAGCACGGCGACGCCGTCGATGGAACGCGGGGCTCCGCCCGAGGTGAGCACCCGGTCGACCCCCTCGGCGACCAGCGCGTCGAAGACGGCCGACGGATCGGCTGCGGCGTCGACGGCACGGTGGAACACGAGAGTCGCCGGGCCCGCAGCATCCCGCCATCTGCGCAGCGTCTCGACATCGAGACCGCCCGCGGACGTCAGCGCGCCGACGACCACGCCACCCGCGCCGCGCTCGACGCACGCGCGGATGTCGGCCGATACGAGTGCGACCTCGTCGGGGTCGTAGACGAACCCGCCGCCGCGCGGACGCACGAGCACGTTCACGGTCTGCGGGTCGACGGCGGCCAGCACCCCCTCGAGCGTGGCGAGCGACGGCGTCAGCCCGCCGACGTCCAGGGCCTGGCACAGCTCGAGCCGAGCAGCACCCGCGACGATCGCGGCGCGGGCTCCGGTGGGGTCTTGGACGGCGATCTCGACGGGGCGTGGAGCGGGCATGTCGTGAGCATAGTCCGGGCGCCCGGCGCACCGCAGACATGGTGAGACCCGCCGCGCTCCCGGGCGGCGGGTCTCTGGGGAATCAAGAGAATCGCAGCTGTCGCGGCCTCGTGAAGAGGGTGCGGAACCACACGCCGAGGCCGGCGATGACGTGCGACGCCGGGCTTTCGGGCGTGACCGTCGCGCCGCGGTCGGCGATGCTGCGGAGAATCTCGTTCTCGCGATCCAGGGCGGCCGCCCGCTCGCGATCGAGCCGGTCGGCCGTGAAGGTCAGGGTGCTCCCGTCCATGGCCGTTCCTTTCGTGATGCTCGCCCGGGTTGGCGAGGCTGTGTGATGTGAGTGGCGGTCGCGGTGCGGTGATACGCCGAGGCCGTGAACACAGCGTCGCGCCGTCCGGTATCGGAATCGGGTGCGTCCGGTACTGGTCCGGTACTGATCGAAGGTGGATGCCGTTGACGCTCGTTTCCGCGGAGATCACACTGCATCCATGGCCATCAGGGTTCTGGGGCCGCTCGATACTGGGACCGAGCAGACCCTGAGCCCGCGAGAGCGGGTGGTACTCGCCGCACTCATCGTGCGAGCGGGACGCACGGTCGCGCCGGGCGACCTCGCGGAGGCGTGCTGGGGCGAGACCCCGCCCCGCACGTGGCCGCAGCAGGTCAAGACATGCGTGGCGAGAATCCGGGCGGGGCTCGGAAGCGCCGCCGTGGTGACCCGGGGTTCGGAGTATGCGCTGGGGATCGACCCCGCGACCATCGACGCGTTCGAGTTCGAGCGCCTCGTCTCCAGCGCACGGCAGCACGCCCTCCACGACGAGCACGACCGCGCCGTCGACGCGTACCGGCGGGCCCTCGAGCTCTGGCGCGGCGAGCCCTACGTGGATCTTGTCGACTGGGCGCCCGCGGCGGTCGAGGCCGAGCGCCTCGTCGAGATCCGCGACAGCGCCCAGGAGGAGCTGCTGGAGGCGCGCCTCGCCGAAGGCGAGCACCGAGCGGTCATCGCCGATGCCGAACGACTCGTGCGTGCCGCACCTCTCCGCGAGGATCGCTGGGCGATCCTCGCGATCGCCAACTACCGCGCCGGGAGGCAGGCCGAGGCGCTCGCCACCGTGCGCGCTGCCCGCACACGACTCGCCGACGAGCTGGGCATCGACGTCGGTCAGCGGCTGCGTGAACTCGAGGCGTCGATGCTGCGGCAGGATCCGGCCCTCACCCTCGTCAAGACGCTTCATCGCGTGAGCGATGCGTGCCCCTACCGAGGCCTCGCCGCCTTCTCGATCGCCGACGCGGACGAATTCTTCGGGCGAGAGGGCGACGTCGAGGCGCTCCTGCAGCGGGTGCGGCCGGGAACGCTCACCGCCGTCGTGGGAGCTTCCGGCTCGGGGAAGTCCTCGCTGGTGTTCGCGGGGCTGCTCCCCCACGCCTCGGAGGGGCGCCGCGTGGCCGTCGTCACTGCGGGGCGCGAAGCCGCCCCTCGCCTGCGCGGCCGGATCGAGCAGCGCGGAGCCGCCGACATCGTGGTCGTCGACCAGTCGGAGGCCGTCTTCCAGCTCGCCGACAGTGAGCAGGAGGAGCTGTGCGCGCTCGTCGCGAGCGTCCTCGTGGCGGGGGCGGCCGTCGTCATGACGCTCCGCAGCGACTTCCTCGACCACGCGACAGGGCTCCCCCATATCGGCACGCTGATCGGCCGCGGCGTCTACGCCATCGGGCCGCTCAGCCTCGAGGGTCTGCGGGAGGCGATCGACTGCCCGGCCACCCGCGCGGGCCTCCGGCTGGAGCCGGGACTCGTCGAGGTGATCGTGAGGGATGCCGACGACCGCCGCGGCACGCTTCCCCACGTCTCGCACGCACTGGTGGAGACCTGGATCCGGCGCGAGGGAGCCACCCTGACCGTCGCCGGGTACGAGGCGTCGGGAGGGATCGTCGGCGCGATCGCGCAATCGGCCGAAAGCCTGTACCGCTCGCTCGACCCCGAGGATGCGGCGGCGTGCCGATCCCTCATGCTCCGTCTCGTGCACCGCGGAGCCGACGGCGCCTCGGTGCGGCGCAGCGCTCAGCTGGCACCGCTCATCGCGGATCCGGCACGCCGCAGGGTGCTCGACCGACTGGTCGCGGCGCGCCTGCTCGCCACCGACGGCGACGAGGTGACGGTGGCGCATGAGGCCGTGGCGACGGCGTGGCCGCGGCTGGACGGCTGGCTCGAGGAGGACGCGGAAGGCGCGCGCCTGGTCTCGTCCGTCGCGACGGCGGCGGAGCTGTGGAACGGGTCCGGCCGTCGCGACGAGGACCTGCTTCGTGGCGCGCGCCTGCAGGCCGCGCTGGACTGGCGGGCCGAGGCACACCCCGATCTCACCACCGTGGAGCGCGAACTGCGGGATGCGTCGGCCTACCGCCAACCGGACGCGGGGCGCGAGCTCGGCGAGCGCGCCGCGCGCGAGAAGCGCAGCAACCGCCGGCTCCGGTGGGCTGTCGGAGGCGCGGGGGTGCTGCTGGTGGCGGCGATCGTCGGCGGAAGCCTCGCCGCGATCCGCGGCGGCGAGGCGCAGGTCGCCGCCGAGAACGCGAGCGTCGAGGCGCTGGTCGCGACGTCGCTGTCACTGCTCGACAAGGATCGTGAGACCGCCGCGCTGCTGGCCGCCG
>JAVBUG010000234.1:0-3210 GCA_031555515.1 Microbacterium sp.
CCCGAGAGCTCGCGCGGCGGGCGGCGTCGCGCGTCGGCCGGCAGCGCCACGAGGTCGAGCAGCTCGAGAGCGCGGGCGCGGCGGGCGGCACGGTCGCCGAGGCCGAAGTTGCGCATCGGCTCTTCGAGGATCGAGCCGATCGACTGGCTCGGGTCGAGCGACGCGAACGGGTTCTGGTAGACGATCTGAATCCTGCGGCGCATGGCGCGCCACGCGGCTCCGCGTCGGGTGGGCATCTCCTGCCCCTCGACGAGCACAGCCCCCTCGGTGGGCGCCTCGAACCCCATCAGCATGCGGATGGTCGTGGTCTTGCCCGAGCCGGACTCCCCCACGATCGCGTGCGTCGTGCCACGGGCGACCTGGAACGACACGTCGTCGACAGCGCGAAAGTCTGCGGCGCCGCGGTGGAAGACCTTGACGAGTCCTCGGACCTCGGCCGCAGCATCCATCTCGTCCGCAATGGTGCGTGTCGGCTCGGCCACCGGTTCTCGCGTGGCGGTGAAGGCCGGCGCGTCGGCGAGCAGCCGTGCCGCGTAATCGCTGGCGGGCGCGGTGATGACCTCGCGCGCCGGACCCTCCTCTTCGACCCGCCCCGACCGCATGACCACGATGCGGTCGGCGCGTTCGGCCGCCACGGCGAGATCGTGCGTCACGAGGATGAGGCCCATGTGGTTCTGCGCCTGAAGGTCGTCGAGAAGGTCGAGCACGCGCTTCTGCACCGTCACGTCGAGTGCGCTCGTCGGCTCGTCGGCGACGACGATCTGCGGCTCCAGCGCCACCGCGCTCGCGATCAGCACGCGCTGCTGCATGCCGCCGGAGAGCTCGTGAGGGTACTGCTTCGCGCGCAGCTCGGGCTGGGAGAGTCCGACGCGACCGAGGAGTTCGACCACTCGGCCGGGGATGTCGTCGGGTCGTCCGTGCCGGTGGATGCGGAAGATCTCGCCGAGCTGCGACCCGATCGTGCGCACCGGGTTGAGCGAGCTGCCCGGATCCTGCGGCACGAGACCGATCCGGGAGCCGCGCACCTTCGACATGCGGCGGTCCGACCAGCCGGCGATGTCGGTGCCGTCGAGCAGCACCTGGCCCGAGACGAGCTTGCCGTTCGAAGGCAGCAGTCCCAGCGCGGCGAGCGCGACGGTGGACTTGCCCGACCCGGACTCGCCGACGACGGCGACGGTCTCGCCAGGATCGACGTGGTAGCTGACCCCGTGCACGACCTGGGTGTCGGCACCGCGGGAACGATACGAGATGACGAGGTCGCGCAGATCGAGTGCAGCGGTCATCGTGTCCTCCGTCCGAGGGACTGGCTGATGCGGTTGGCGGCGAGCACGGTGACGAGCACGACGAGACCCGGAAGGGTCGTCAGCCACCACGACGTCGCGATGTGGTCACGCCCTTCGGCGATGAGCGACCCCCACTCCGGGGTGGGCGGCGGGGTGCCGAACCCGAGGAAGCCCAGCGTCGCGATGGCGAGCACCGCGGTGCCGAACTGCAGCGCCGCGAGCGAGAGCACGGGCGTGAGCGAGTTCGGCAGGACGTGCTTGGCGAGGATCGCGACTGTGCGTCCGCCCGAACCGTACGCGGCTTCGACGTACGCGGCGCGCCGCACGCGGAGCACCTCGCTGCGCGTGAGTCTCGCGAAGGCCGCGATCGAGCTCACGCCGACGGCGATCGCCGCGTTGAGCGTCCCGTGGCCGAGCAGGATCACGACCGTGAGGATGAGGAGCAGACCGGGGATCGACAGCATCACGTCGACGACTCGCATGATGACGGCATCCGTCACCCCACCGAGGGACCCGGCGAGGACTCCCAGCGCGACGCCCGCCGCGATGCCGAGGGTCACCGCGATGAACGCGCCCGACAGCGACTGCCCGGCGCCGTGGACGACGCGCGACCACAGGTCCCGGCCCAGCGCGTCGGTGCCGAACGGGTGGGCCCAGCTCGGTTCCTGGAGCTTGTCGGCCGGCACCCCCGCGATCGGATTCTGCGAGGTGAAGAGCCCCGGGAACACCGCGAACAGCACGACGACGGCGATCACGATTCCGGCCAGGATGAGGCCGATCGGCACGGTTCCCCGGCGCGCGCGTCGCGGGACCGGTGCCAGCGCGGCACCCTCCTCGCTCTCTCGCAGCCGGTCGATCTGACGCACTGCGCCTGTCACGGTCATGCGCGGCCTCCTGTGCTGACGGCGGCCCGGCGGCGGCGTGCGCCCACCTTCAGCCGCGGGTCGATGAGCGGGTAGAGCATGTCGACGATGAGATTGATGAGCACGAACGCGGTCGCCGCCAGCAGCACGATCCCCTGGAGCACCGCCGTGTCCTGACGCGAGATCGCCTGCTCGGTGAGACGTCCGATGCCGTTGCGCCCGAACACCGTCTCGGTGAGCACGGCTCCGCCGATGAGTTCGGCGAACACCAGGCCCGCGATCGTCAGCGCCGGAAGTGTCGCGTTCCTCATGACGTGGTGAGAGAGCACCCACCCGCGGCGCGCGCCCTTCGAGGTGGCCACGGCGACGAAGGGCTGCGAGAGCACGTCGTCGACGCTGCGGCACAGCACCAGCGCGATGGGTGCCGACAGCGGCAGCGCGAGCGTGATCACCGGCAGGATGAGCCGCTGCACCTCGCTGCCGCCGATGGTGGGGACCCAGCCGAGACGGAACGAGAAGAACTGGATGAGAAGGATGCCGATCCAGAACGCGGGGGCCGAGCTGAAGATGACCGGAATGGTGAGCAGTGTCGCGCGGAGGCTTCCCAGCCGGCTGAAGCTCACCGCCGTCGCGATCAGGACGGCGATCAGAACGGCGAGCAGGAACGCGGGGATGGCGAGCTTCGCCGTCTCGGGCAGGCCGGCGGCGATGCGCGTGAGCACCGGCTCGCCGGTCGAGATCGAGATGCCGAAGTCGCCCTGCAGCACGCCGAAGAGAGAGGCGAAGTACGCCTCGACCGGCGACTTGTCGGCGCCGTACTGCGCACGCAGCTCGGCGATCTGATCAGCGCTCAAGCCCAGTTCGGGCGCCTCGAGCATGATGAGCACGCCGTCGCCGGGAAGCAGCTGCAGAAAGATGAAGGTGAGCGTGAAAGCCGCCCAGAGAACGAGGACCGCCTGCCCCACGCGGTTGAGGTAGTACCGTGCCACGAATCACTCCCTTTGGTCGGGATGCGGTGGCCCCGGGCGGGTACCCGGGGCCACCGCGGGGAACTACTTGTCGAG
>JAVBUG010000063.1:0-3546 GCA_031555515.1 Microbacterium sp.
CCCGAGAGACAGGATGGAGTCCTGCAGGATGTTGTCGCTGATCAAGGTCATGCCGACGTAGTAGACGATCGCGACGACGCCCATGACGAGCGTCGAGAACGACGGCGTCTTGTACCGCGGGTGCACCGTGGCGAACCGGCGCGTCAGCGCCTTGTACGCGGCCATCGAGAGCGTTCCCCGGGCCGTCGGCAGGATCGTGGTCTGCGTGGACGAGATCGCCGAGATCATCACCGCGACCACCAGCACCCAGCCCAGCGGCCCGAGCAGGCCGTCCTTGATCGCGAGGACGACGTCGTCGGCGTTCGCCTCGTTGCCGAGGCCCGTCCCCGTCTCGCCGAGACCTGCGTACATCATCGCGGCCCCCGTCACGCCGACAGAGGTGAAGAGCAGGATGACCGTCGTCAGCAGAGCCGCACGACCGGGGATGCGCTTGGGGTCCTTGGTCTCCTCGTTGAGGGCGAGGCACGTGTCCCAGCCCCAGTAGATGAAGAGCGCGAGCAGCACCGCCTCGACGAATCCGCTCCACTCGGTGAACGCGAACGGGTTGAACCACGACCAGTCGAACGGCGTCGGGTCCGGCGCCGTGCCGGCGAAGAACTGCCAGAGCGCGGCCACCACGAAGATCGCGAGGGCGAGGTACTGGATCGCCAGCAGCACGTTCTGGATGCGCTCGCCGATCTCGACGCCCCTCCAGCTCACCCACGTCATCGCGGCGATGAACACCACCCCGGTCGCCGTGACGAGCGGGACGTTGTCGGCGAGGAGTGCATCCTCGGGATTGCCCACGATGCCGTCCACGAGCGCCCAGAAGTAGATGCCGGCGATCTGCGCGAGGTTCGCGAGCACGACCATGCCGGCGACGGCGACGCCCCATCCGCCCATCCAGCCCACCCACGGCCCGAAGGCCTTGGTGCCCCACGTGAAGGTGGTGCCGCAGTCGGGGACGTCGTTGTTGAGCTCGCGGTAGGCGAACGCGATGAAGAGCATCGGGATGAACGCGATGACGAACGCGACAGGCGCTTGCGCGCCGACCGCGAGCACGACGAAGCCGAGGGTCGCCACCAGCGAGTAGACCGGCGCGGTCGACGCGAGGCCGATGACGGTAGAACCCCACAGCCCCAGCGTGCCCGCGGCGAGTCCCTTGCCCTCGGGCCGTTGCATGTCGATCGGGGTTGTAGCCACAGGCCGAAACTATGGCGTGCGGGAAGCACCGGTCAAGACGTCCGCCCGACGGTCAGACGGGACATCTCACGACGGCAGGACAATGCGGACGGGATCGGCTCCCGCCGAGATGAGCCACGCGCGCGCGGCTCCCGGTTCGCAGTAGGGCGGCGTCGCCCGGAATCCCGCGAGGACGCGGAGCTCCGGTGCGCACGACGTGTCGATCACGAGGTCGTGGTCCCCGCGCACATCGGCAAGCAGGCGCCAGTGCCGCTGCCAGTCGTCGGGCTCCCCCACGACGACCGCATTCCCCGTGGCTGCGGCACCGGGATCCGCCACGTACTCGTCCACCCCGAGGACCCGGCGACCGTGCGCCTCCCACGTGGCGAGCGCGCGCCGCCCGGCGGGCGACCGTCGCGCCACCACGCCGGTCAGCGGGGCGGTGGGAATCCACGCGGTGTCGGGTTCGGCGGGCTCGCGGGGCGCGCGCGGCGCGACGGCGAGCTGGAGCGTGCGACCGTCGAGCCGGCCCCTCCCGGCGGGCGCGGCGGGGTCGAACATCGACGGGTCGCCACCTGCCGACGCGTGGTCGACGCGGGTCGGGTAGGGCAGGACGAGCCGGCGCGGGAAGAGCTCGGCCACGCGCGACACCGGGCCGGTCAGCCGGTGCGCGCCCGCGACCACCAGCACGCCGACGTCCGCGGCGCGGCGCACGAGACCCTCGATCCGCTCCATGACGACCTGCGCGTACTCGGGCGGCAGCCGCAGGGCGACCGCGTCGAGGTCGTCGACGAGCACCGCCGACCCAGCGCGCGGCAGATCCTCGTGCAATGCGGCGACCGCGTCCCACAGCTTCTCCGGCTGGGCCGGAAGGCGCACCGCCGCGCCACCCCGCTGGGCGGCGATGAGGTCGAGCGCGTTCGACACGCCGGACGCCGGGCCGCCGAGCACCAGCAGACCGCGATCGGACGCGCCCAGGAACGCCACGGGCTGCCGCTGACGCTGGGGTTCGTCGGCCAGCCCGAGCAGGACGACGCCGGCCGCGGGCGCCTCCCGATCCATGGCGGCGCGGCCGGCGAGCTCGTCGAGGGTGAGCATCCTCGGCAGTTCAGGCAGCCAGGGCCGGCTCGGCGCACGACGCCCGATCCGCAGCGCGGCAGCCGCGACGTCGTCGGCGCCGGACAGTGCGATGCGCACGTGCCGCGGACTCGCGTCGCCGGCGCGACGCACGAACGCGATCCCCCGGCCGGGGACCCCGCCCGCCAGCCGCGCGGCGTCATCCGTCCCCAGCAGCGCCCGGCTGTCGGCGGCATCGGTGACCCGCAGGCTGATGCGCAGCGGGCAGTTCGCGAGCAGGTTGTCACGGATCACCCCCGCCGCGCGCTGCGTGCCGAGGATGAGATGGATGCCGAGGGCCCGGCCGCGGGCGGCGAGGTCGGCGAACAGCCCGTGCAGCTCAGGGTGGTCGCCGAGCAGCGCGGCGAACTCGTCGACCACGACGACCAGCCGAGGCAGCCGCACCCGGGGGTCGCCGACGTCGCGGGCGCCCGCCGCGGCGATCGCCGCCTCGCGGCGGCGGAGCTCGGCCCGCCGGCTCTCGATCGCGCCGCGGGCACCCGAGCCGTCGAGGTCGGTGATGACGCCGCTCACGTGCGGCACCCCGGCGAGCCCGTCGAACGCCGTGCCGCCCTTGAAGTCCGCGAGCAGGAACGTCACCTCGTCGGTCGAGCGCGTCGCGCAGAGCGCGAGGATCCACGTGATGAGCAGCTCGCTCTTGCCCGCCCCGGTGACACCGGCCACGACCGCGTGAGGTCCGTCGGCGACGAGGTCCACGAGCACCGGCTCCCCGCGGCTGGCGCCGATGACCGCGGGCAGCCCGCCGGCCGTCGCGGGCACGGACGCCAGGAGCGGAGCCAGCGCGATCGGCTCCGGCACCCCGCGCTGCAGTCCGAGGCTGTGCTCGGCACGCTCCGCGAGCTCGGCCGCGATCTCCTCCGCCTGACCGCGGGCCACCGCCTCGACACGCACCGGAACCACCTCGCCGGCATGCTCGAGCCGCGCGACGTCGGGCGAGGTGATCGTGAGCACCGCCTGGCACCGCGGGGGCAGGGGCTCGCCGGGCCGGCCGCGCGCGATCACCAGGTCGGCGTCGGCGGGGACCAGCTCACCCGGCCCGACGACCGCCAGCGCCGCTCCGCCCCGGCCGTCGCGGTGCGGCAGCGCCTCCATCCAGTCGAGACCTCGCCCCAGTGGACCGACGACGCGCAGCTCGTCCGGTGCGAACGCGAGGCACGCCTGCAGCACGAGCGCCCGCTGGACGGCGGTGGCCAGCGTCTCGCCGCCCACCACGACCACGCCCGCGGCGAGCGGGAGCGTCACCGGTGC
>JAVBUG010000292.1:0-4161 GCA_031555515.1 Microbacterium sp.
TAGGTGATCCCCTCTCTGCTTGTTGCGCGGCGCCCGACGCCTGATGCGTGGGCTCTCTTTCTCCGCGGCCGATCCAACGGCAACCTGAAGAGTCTACCAGCGAACGGATGCCTCGGCGAACCTGCGGCTCATCAGCCCGGGTACGCTCGATTCCGTGCAGCAGACCGAGGCCGACGGGTGAGCGCCGGCGACCATCGCAGCCACTTCATCGACCTGCGGCCCTTCCGCGCCAGTCCCCCGTTCGCGCGCATGTGGATCGGCTCCACGCTCGCGGGACTCGGCGGTCAGCTGACCATCGTCGCGATCATGCTGCAGATGTACGACCTCACCGGATCGACGTTCGCGGTCGCGATGATCGCGGTCGCGGGCCTCGTGCCGATGATCTTCGCGGGCATCTACGGCGGGATGCTCGCCGACGCCTTCGACCGGCGGGCGGTCGCCCTCATCGCGGCCACCGTCACGTTCGCCTCGACCGCGCTGCTGGCCGTGCTGACCTGGGCGGACCTCGAGACGGTGTGGTGGCTGTACGCCCTCAGCATCGTCAACTCGTCGGCGAACTCGATCGTCCTCGCCACCCGTCAGGCGATCGTGCCGCGCCTGCTCCCCCGCGAGCTGCTGGCCGCGGCCTCCGCCCTCGGCGGCATCACGGTCGGGATCATGGTGATGGTCGGCCCCGCGCTGGCGGGAGTGCTCGTCGCCCTCACCGGCTACGCCTGGACGTACACCCTCGACGTCGTGCTGATGAGCTCCCTCTTCCTGGGGCTGTGGACCCTCCCGAGGCTGCGGCCCGAAGGCGAGATCGTGCGACCGGGCCTCGAGTCGCTGCGCGACGGCTGGCAGTTCCTGCGGCGCGCGTCGAACATCCGCCTGCAGTTCATCCTCGACATCGTTGCGATGACCTTCGGCCAGCCGCTGTCGCTGTTCCCCGCGATCGGCGCGGTGCTGCTGGGCGGAGGCCCCATCACGACCGGTGTGCTCACCGCGTCGGTCGCCGTCGGAGCATTCGGGTCGAGCCTGTTCTCGGGGCGTGTCGGCGCGATCCGGCGCCAAGGCCTGGGCATCGAGCGGGCGATCCTCGTCTACGGCGGCTCGATCGCCGCGCTCGGGCTCGTCCTGGGCGCCGCTGCGCTGGGGGCGTTCGCCCCGGAGGGCGTCGACGCCGACACCCCGAACCTCGTCCTCATCGCGCTCGCGTGCCTGGCGCTCGCGGTCTCGGGGGCCTCAGACAACATCAGCTCGATCTTCCGCAACACGATGGTGCAGTCCGCGGTGCCCGACGCCATCCGCGGGCGCCTGCAGGGCGTCTTCATCGTCGTGGTCGCGGGAGGTCCGCGGCTCGGAGCGCTGTATGCGGGGACCCTGGCCACGCTCACGGCGCTGTGGTTCCCGCCGCTCCTCGGCGGGTTCATCATCATCGGGCTGGTGGCGACGCTGGTGCGGCTCAGCCCCCGCTTCCGCGCGTACGACGCCGAGAACCCTGTGCCGTGACCCGGTCGGCGGCGCCGTAGCCTGACCGCCGCACTTCGGCGGATTTCGGACGTCGCATCCTCTCCCGGGCTCGGGCGTCGGCGGGCGGGCGTACCGTGGCCACCGTGACCTCGACAAGAACGGCTCCCCCGCCGCCGCGTGCGGAGCGGCTGCCGTCTCCGCGCTGGATCACTGTGCAGTTCGTGCTCGCCGGGATCGTGTGGGGCGCGAGCTTCCTCTTCATGAAGGTGTCGCTCACCGGCATCTCCCCCGCGCAGGTCGCGTGGACCCGCATCCTCCTCGGCGCGCTGACGCTCGGCGCGCTCGTCCTCCTGCGGCGCGAGCACCTGACCCGCAGCCTCAAGGTGTGGGCCCATCTGACCGTGCTCGGGCTCACGTTCTGCGTCATCCCGTTCCTGCTGTTCTCCTGGGCGCAGCAGCACGTCAGCTCGGGTGTCGCCAGCATCTTCAACGCGACCACGCCGATCATGACCGCGATCATGGCGTGGCTCGTCTTCCGCGTCGAGCGGCTCAAGGCCCTGCAGGTCCTCGGGATCGGCGTCGGCATCCTCGGTGTCGTCGTGATCATCGCCCCGTGGCAGGGCATCGCCCTCGACGGCAGCCTCGTCGCCGAGCTGGCCATCCTCGGCGCGACGGCGAGCTACGGCTTCAGCTTCGCCTACATGCGGCGCTTCGTCTCGAACACCGGGATGTCGGCACTCGCCTTCACGTTCGGCTACATCGCGATGGCGGGCGTGGTCATGGCGCTGCTGACGCCGTTCCTCGTGCTCACCCCCGTGCGCCTCGACGTCCCGATCGTGGTGAGCCTGCTGCTGCTCGGCTGCCTCGGCACCGGCATCGCGTACGTGTGGAACCAGAACACCGTGCGGGCCTGGGGGCCGACCCGCGCCTCGACCGTGACCTACATCACCCCGGTCGTCGGTGTGATCCTCGGCATCCTGATCCTCGGCGAGACGGTGACCTGGAACGAGCCGGTCGGCGCGCTCGTCGTGTTCCTCGGCATCCTCCTCGCGCAGGACCGCCTGCGCCGGCGCGCGCGGGTGTGACCCCGCGCTCGCACGCCGAGTCTCACGCCGCGCTGCGGCGCACCTTCCCCGGGGTCTCCCCCGTCACCCGGGTGAACGCGCGGCTGAAGGCCGCCTCCGAGCCGTAGCCGTGCGCGGCGGCCACCGCGGCCACGCTGACGCCCTCGGCGAGCATGGTGCGTGCTGCGCGCATGCGCGCCGCCGAGACATACGCCATCGGGGGCATCCCCACCACCGACGCGAACCGCGCAGCGAACACCGACCGCGACATCGTCGCTCGACGGGCCAGCACGTCGAGGGTCCACGGATGCCCGGGATCGCGGTGCACGGCGGCGAGCGCCGCGCCCAGCTGCGGGTCGCGCAGCGCCGCAAGCCACCCGCTCGAGTCGGCGTTCGCGTCGGCCAGCCAGGCGCGGACCGTCTCGACGACCAGCACATCGGCCAGCCTCGTCGCGACGGCGTCGCCACCCGGCTTCGGCTCGCGCAGCTCGCGCGCGAGGAGCGGCAGCAGCGCCGCCATGACGGGGTGGCGGCCGGAGTCCACCGTGACGATCGGCGGAAGCACGGCGAGCATGTCGTCGACGGCCGGCGAGTCGAACGCGACGACGCCGCACAGGAGCGCGAGCGGCGGCTCCGCGACCTCCGGCCCGATGCGCAGCACCGAGAACGCGTCGCCGAGCATCGCCTGCGGCAGCAGGTCGGCGCGGCCGACGACCGCGGCGCCGGGCGCCGTCGCCACGCGGTGGCCGATCCCGCGCGGCACGAGGGCGAGCGCGCCCGCGTCGAGCCGCACCGGGTCGGCGCCGTCGACCTCGAGGTACGCCGTGCCGTGCGCGACGATGTGGAAGCTCAGAGTGCCGGGGAACTGCGGCATCTCGACGGCGCATTCCGTCGACGCCTCGGTCCACGAGTAGAACGCGCCGCGCATGCGCACGCGATAGAGGGCGGCCGTCAGGGCGTCCTCGCTGTCCCACGGCATGACGACACTCATGTGCACCCCGGACGATCGATCATGAAATGCGTACTTCTGACGATAGATCATCCAGGCGCTGACTGCGAGGGTGAGATCACCACCGAAGGGAGACCCTCATGAACATCCTCGTCATCGGCGCCACCGGCGGATCCGGCCGCGCCGTCTGCGACGCCCTCCTCGAACGCGGACACCGCGTCACAGCGCTCGCGCGCCACGCCTCGTCGCTTCCCGCCCGCGCTGGCCTCGAGCGCGTCGACGGCGACGCCACCCGGGCATCCGTGCTCGACGCCGTGATCCCCGGCCACGACGCGATCGTCGTCACGCTCGGCATCTCCGAGCCGACGCTGCGCGTCCGGCTGCGAGGCGCGCAGGGCACGCGAGACGACGTCCGCTCGAAGGGCACCGCCGAGATCGTGGCGGCGGCGCGCCGCGCCGGCGTGCACCGGCTCGTGGTGCAGTCCTCCTACGGGGTAGGCGACACGCGCGCGCTCCTGCGTCTGACCGATCGCATCCTGTTCGCGCTGCTCATCCGCCCCCAGATCCTCGACTCCGAGATCCAGGAGGGCGTGCTCCGCGGCTCCGAGCTCGACGGGACCATCGTGCAGCCCGTCTACCTCACCGACGGCGAGTCGACCGACCACTTCACGTCGACCGACGGCACGATCCGGCGCAGCA
>JAVBUG010000010.1:0-4852 GCA_031555515.1 Microbacterium sp.
GCGTAGTCGGGATCGCGGAACCGGTGCACCGTGTCGAGCTCGACCGCAGCGTTCGCGTGGCGGATCGCGGAACCCATCGCGCCCGCATGTCCGACCGGCAACGCCTGATGCGTGTCACCCACGAAGGCCAGCCCGGCGCCCTGCTCGATCGCGAGCTCGACGAGGACGATCGCCGTCTGCAGATCGACCATGCCGGCTTCGTCGACGACGATCCGATCGCGAGAACGCAACACGTACTGGGTTGGTCCGCCGTACACGGCGCCCGTGCTCGGGTCAACTTCGCCCACTCGAAGCCTTGCCCACACCTTCGCGCCGGCCATGTCGGTGCCCCATCGGTAGCCATGGTCCGAGAGCAGGGCATGAATACTGGATGCCGCCGCCCCGACCTCGCGAGACGCCACCGACGCCGCTTTCCGCGTGGGGGCAACGACGAGCATCCGTCGCCGTTGCGACGTGAGCGCCGCGAACGTTGCGCGCAGCATCGTCGTCTTGCCCGCGCCGGCCGGGCCGGTCACCGTCACGAGCCCGTCAGTGCCGGCGATGGCGCACGCGGCAACGCTTTGCGACGTATCCAGCGCCGACAGATCCGAGCCCGGTGTGAGCCGGTGCAACTCGCCCGGCAGCAAGGAGCGCCCGGGTCGGGCGAGCACGTCCAAGCGGCCGGCGAGACGTACCTTGGCGCGTACGGTCTCGGTCGCCATAAACGCCTTTACGTGCGCCGGTGGATCGTCCGCAACGAGCCGATAGACGGAACGGGTCGCGCGCTCTGTGATCTCGGCGATTACGCCATCGAGCCGATCGCGCTCCGCAACGACGCCCGTGCGCGAGAGCGCACGTATCGCGCCGGCGCGGACGTCGAAGATGCTGAACCTCCCGCCGCATGAGGTGGACCGTTCGTCCGCGTCGACAACCGCCTTTGCCGCGAGCAGATCCAGGTCGACCGCACGCGGGTGTGTTGCAGCAACGGCAATCGGTGCGCGCTGGATGGTCAGACTCGGATCGACCGCTGCGATCTCGTCGCGGACGCGCGCCTCCCAAGACCCCTCATCGATATCGGCTGGCTTGTTCGGTCGCGACACCGCCCACGCGCGCCGATCGATCTGCTGCAGCACCTCCAGGCTCGGCGCGGAACCTCCGTGCGCGGCCGACCACTCCGCGATCAGGCGCGCGCGGTTGCCTTCGATTTGCGCCGACCGGCGAGAGACGGGTCGGACGGCGCCGGCGAGTTCGGCGATCTCGCCCGTGTCGTCGAGCGTGTAACCGTGCCGGGCGAGCGCGGCGATCCAGGCGGGATCGGTGCGGGCGGCGAGTTCGCCCTCGGCGTTGACGACGGTGTGCAGCTTCATCGCGACGCGCGAGTCGAGGTTGGACCAGTTGCCGTCCGCGCCGAGCACCTTGATGTTCAGCCAGAGGTGACGGTGGATGTGCGGGTCGAGCGCGCGTGAGCGCCGATGCTGCAGCTCGACGACCTCAATGCGGGTGATGTCCTCGCGGATGAGCCCTCCGTGGCCGCGCCGCGCGTTGAGCTCCGTCTGCCACGTGAGCAGGATGCGCTCACGTATCCGGTCTTGGAGCGCTTCGAACTCGGCGGCCAGTTCGTGATGCAGCAGGGCGGCAATGCTGTAGGACTTCGGGTGGTTGAGCGTTCCGTCGAGCAGCAGGTCTGCGTCGGGGCTCAGCCGCTGATGGCCGCGCTCTTCCCCGGTAACCGGGTCGTGTCCGGTGAGCCAGACACGAAGGCCGCCGGCGGTGAGCTCGTCGGAGCTGATGACGCCGTTCGCCACGATGAATCGTGAGACGGTGGAATCGGATGCGGCACTGTACGCTTCGAGCGCGTCAACGCCGGGGGAGTGCTGCAGGTGGGCGTCGCAGGTGCCCTCGAGCGCGTAGCCGATCGCCTGTCGAACCCCTCTGGATTCGACACCGCGCTTCCATCGTTCGAGGCCTCCGCGCATGGCGCCAGGATAGGGTGCGTTTTGCCTATTATCCAGGGATTTTTCGGGCGTGCGGTTATGTGTAGGGGAGTGCTGCTAAAGGGTGGCGCTCACCCACGGTGCCTGCGTGCATTGCTTCGGTCTGTCCGTCTTCTACCGTCTGTCCTACTTCTTCTACTGTCCGACGCATCTCGGCCTTCTTGCACTGCGCTCGATGGCTCGGTGCGTCTGACCTCGCTGCTAGGAGTGTTCGAGACTCGGTCCAGGCCAACTCTGCGCGCGGTGCGGGCGCTCGTACGCTCTGGTTCGCTGTCAATGACGAGATGGCGGCGGGTGAACGGGGTTGTCTGTCCTGAGCGGAGCGGCGCGCCGTCTCGGTAAGCGCCCGTGTCGCCCCTGCCGAGATGGTGGAACGAACCGTGGAGACGACAGTCACTGGGTTACTCCGCTCGCTCGCGATCGCCTTGTAGGGGTTCAGCTCGTGATTCGTCACGGTTGACGGAACCACCGCCCGCGAGTGCCGGGAGGATCGCCTCTCAGCCTGGCGGACTGGCCGGCAGCTTCCAGCCCAACGTCGGCAGGGGCGGATAGATTGTTGCGATGGAACCAGGGCAGCTGTCGATGATCTCGTTGTTCACCGGAGCTGGTGGACTGGATGCTGGCATGGACGCTACGGGAAAGTTCAACCTGCTCGCCGCAGCAGAATGGGACTCTGCGAGTTGCCGGACCCTGGAAATGAACAGGGATGCTGGCCGGTTTGGGACAGCCGCGACCCGCATATACGAAGTTGATCTGTCGGTTATGGATCCTCACCAGCTGCTGAACGATCTGGGGCTCGAACCAGGCGAACTGGATGTCCTTGTCGGTGGCCCCCCGTGCCAGTCGTTCTCCACTGCTGGCCGTCGTGGGACTGTTCAGGATCCGCGGGGCCAGCTGTTGTGGCACTTCCTCCGATTCGTGGAGGTTCTCCGGCCGAAGATGTTCCTGGTCGAGAACGTACGTGGATTGCTGTCAGCCGCGCTGCGCCACCGCCCAATCGCGGACCGTCCGGATAAGGGAGGCGCGCCACTGACCGCTGATGAGCAGCCTGGCTCTGTGGTGAAGACGTGGATTGCGGATCTTCTCGCTCTAAACGACCGGGAGTACCGTGTCGACTCATTCGAGGTCAACGCCGTCAACTATGGGGCGCCCCAGTTGAGGGAGCGTGTTCTGTTCATCGGAAACCGGATGGGACGCTCGGTCGAGTTTCCAGCGCCCACGCACGGCACAAGCGATCAAGGACTGCTCCCTTTCAAGAGCCTGGCCGACGCACTCCGTGGGTTCGCTGAGGAAGCTCCAGTGATGATGGACTTTTCTCCTCGAAAGAAGACCTTTCTCGCTTATGTACCCGAGGGCGGCAACTGGCGAGCCATGCCCGAACACATCCAGCAGGAGTCGATGGGCAGAGCCTTTTACGCAAAGGGAGGCCGGTCGGGGTGGTGGCGTCGTCTGTCGTGGGATCTTCCTTGCCCCACCATCACGACGTTGCCTAACCACTCGAGCACAAGCATGTGCCACCCAACAGAGACTCGCGTGCTGTCCGTCGGAGAGTGCGCACGAGTTCAGGAGTTCCCCGAGGGTTGGGTGTTCGCGGGCACCGCGGCCCAGCAGATGAAGCAAGTCGGTAATGCTGTTCCTGCTCGCCTGGGCAGCGTTGCTGGTGAACTGATCGCTTCCCATCTCCATCAGAACTCTGGAAGTGACGACTCACCCGTCGTCGAGCTCTCGGGCTGGACGAACACCTACCTGCGTTCACACGTCCGGACGCGCTCGTGGTGGAAGAACGGTCAAGCCGTGGTACGGGAAGCATCCCTTGCGAGTTAGTCAGAACGCTCGCTCGAATAGTTGAGCCCACATGTCCTCGTTCTCGCCGGTGAGCTCAAACTCTTTGCGGAACGATTCGGCTAGCGCGAGCCTAGCCTCGATCATGTGCTCGTAGAACGTCTTGCCTCCGTGTGCGATGGCAAACCGTCCCTGGGCTTCGCGGATAGCATCAAGGATCTTCATATGGGCGTTACGGACCCCGGTCACGAACTCCCAAAGTTCGGCGCCCACGAGCACATGCACAAAGTCGCCGGTGCTGCGGCGAACCAGCGCGGGCTTGTTGTTCAACTGCTTTTCGGTTCCGTAGATGATTCCGAGGACGATGTCGCAGCCAGTCTGCGCGTTGATCGTGGGAAACCGTCCGAGCATCTCGTTCGCATGTGACTGATTCATCGTCCACGGGCCCGACTTCCAGGAGGTCAGGTAGCGCGTGCCGTCCACAGTGATCTCAGCGTCGATCGGGCTATACACGTCTTTGTCGACTGCCTTCTCCGGCGGAGACGTCACTCCGAAGAGAGGAAAGATGTTGGTCTCGACAAACTTGCCGAACGCGGTGGCATCTCCATGCGGCATCTTCGCGTTTTGGAGGTACTCCGCAACCTCGAAGGGCGAGAAGACGTTGTAGGCGGGAGCCATCAGGAGCATTAGAAACGGGTTGAGGTTGTTCTTCTCACTTACGACCCGAGTCTCCTGCATCGACGCGAAGCGACGCTCGATGAAGGAGAGTGACTCCGTTACAACAGCCTCGTAAGTCTCCGGCGGCATGTCATCCTCGAGCGTCTGGCGAGCGAGCGCAGACTGCGTAACAAGGAGTACGTCCGCTGGCGTCTGCTGATCTTGCAGCGGTACGGGACTCTGATCAGCCGGGAAGTGGATGTCTGGCGCCTTCACGGCTCAATCTTGTCAGAGCGCTAGATGCCCGACCGTCCGCGAGCTCTTGTGTCATGAGTTCGGGCTACTCGTTCGAGTTGACTTCCACGTCCGCCGGGGCCGCAGCGTGTTCGCCCTGGAGAAGCTGGTCACGGAGTGTGTTCAGCCAGGGCCCGTTTTCGACA
>JAVBUG010000345.1:0-3667 GCA_031555515.1 Microbacterium sp.
GCCGACGAACATCTCGACGAAGTCCGAGCCCGAGATCGAGTAGAACGGCACGCCCGCCTCACCCGCGACGGCGCGGGCGAGGAGCGTCTTGCCGGTTCCGGGAGGGCCGTACAGCAGCACGCCCTTCGGGATGCGGGCGCCGACCGCCTGGAACTTCGAGGGGTCCTTGAGGAAGTCCTTGATCTCTTCGAGCTCTTCGATCGCCTCGTCGGAGCCCGCGACATCCTGGAAGGTGACCTGCGGCATCTCCTTCGTCACGAGCTTCGCGCGCGACTTGCCGAACTGCATCACCTTGCTGCCGCCGCCCTGGGCGCTCGACAGCAGGAACCAGAACAGCAGACCGAGCAGCAGGATCGGCAGGAGCAGCGAGATGAAGCCGTCGAACCAGGTCGCGCGCGGCACGGCGTCGTTGAAGCCGTCCTTGGGGTTCGCCTCGTTGACCGCGTCGACGACCTCGGCGGCACGAGCCGAGACGTAGTAGAACTGCACGTCGGTGGCGCCCTCGTACTCCTTCGAGAGCTTCATGTCGACGCGCTGATCGCCGTCGGTGTTGACGACCTCGGTGACCGTGTCGCCCGAGAGCAGCTCGAGACCCTCCTGCGTGGAGATCTGCTTCGCGCCGCCCAGGCTCGAGATGAGCGAGAACCCCACGATGAGGAAGACCCCGATCAGCAGGACGTAGAAGAGCGGGTTGCGGGTGATCTTCTTGAAGTCCATGGCGCGGGCGCGAGCCCGACCCCTTTCGTCGACGTGCCGCCGCGGACGGGAAAACCCCCGTCGACGGTTGAATCAGGGTATCGCGCGATTCCTAGGCGCCGTCTGTGCATTCGCCCCGGGCGTAATCACAGTCCGCCCGATAGCGTGGGGGCGAAGCGCCGCACGAGCCCACGACGAGGAGGACCCCGTGCCCCGCATCCGCCCCTCGCTCATCGTCCTCGCCGCAGCGGCCGTCGCCCTGACCGGCTGCGCGTCCGCTCCGCAGGCGCAGATGCCCTCCGAGATCGTCGCGGAGATCTCCTGCGCGAGCATGGACCCGTTCGGCGGCGACCCCGGCGGCGCCGGGCCCATGCCCGTCGACTTCGAGCCGGTCGCCGCGGTGCGCTGCGTCCCCTTCCAGACGGTCGAGGACGACGAGGGCATCTGGTCCGTGGTCCTCCGTGAGCGGCTCGAAGGCGATCTCACGGCGCTCCTGCGTGCTCAGGCGGAGCCCGACGACGCGCGCTCCCTGGGACCATGCGCGGCGATCGCCGTGATCGCCCCGCAGATCTGGCTGACGGATGCTGCGGGCCGAGGCATCCGCGTCCGCTATCCGTCCGACGGCTGCAGCCAGCCGAAGCTCGACCTCATCGGCGACGCGCTGGACGCGCTCACCGTCGTGCAGACCGACGAGGAGCAGCGCACGCTCACCCAGCCCCGAGCCGCCCTCGATTCCGGATGCGCGCCGACGTGGTCGGCCCGGCCGTTGCAGATCGCCTCACCGGAGGATCTCGCGGAGTGGGAGGGGACGCTTGACCGGCCCGCCCCCGCGCCGTCGTCGACGGGGATCCAGACCGTGCCGTGGGCGCCGCCGCGGACGCCGGCACCCGGCGAGGTCGATTCGCTCCGCCTGTGCGCGTACTCCACGGAGGAGGCCGCGAATCCCACCACGACGCCGGCGCCGGGCGCGACGACTTGGGGGACCATCGAGGTCGACGGTCAGGCGTGGTTCACCGGCAGCCGTGGTCTCGACGCCGCCGAGACGAGCGCGGTGCTCGAGGCCGCGGCATCCGCTCAGCCGCTGCCCGAGCCCTGCGACGACATCCCCGGCTCGCTCGTCGTGCTCCACGCGGGAGACGAGCGCACGGCGCCGATCACGGTGGAGCTCGACGGATGCCGCCGGCTCATCGTGGGCCATGTCTCGACGTACGCCGCCCCGTCGGCTCTCGTGGAGCTGCTCGCGGGCTGACCGGAGCGGTCAGCTGTAGACGTGCGGTGCGAGCACCGCGACGTCGCGGAGGTGGCGGTCCTTCTCCGCGTAGTCGAGGCCGTAGCCGACGACGAACTCGGTGGGGATGTCGAATCCGACGTACTTGCAGTGCACCTCGACCTTGGCGGCCTCGGGCTTGCGCAGCAGCGCGAAGACCTCGACGGATGCCGCGCCACGGGCCGCGAAGTTCTCCAGCAGCCAGCTGAGGGTCAGGCCCGAGTCGATGATGTCCTCGACGATCACGACGTGCTTGCCGAGGATGTCGGTGTCGAGGTCCTTGCGGATCTGCACGACACCACTGGACTTGGTGCCGGCGCCGTACGACGAGACGGCCATCCAGTCCATGGTCACGTGCTTCTTGAGCGCCCGCGAGAAGTCGGCCATGACCATGACCGCGCCCTTGAGCACCCCGACGAGCAGGAGGTCTTCATCGGCGTAGTCCTCCGCGACCTGCGTCGCGATCTCGTCGAGCTTGGCTCGGATCTCCTCCTCGGTGACGAGGACTTCGGTGATGTCGCTGGAAACGTCGGCCGCGCGCATGCGACGAGTCTATTCAGACGCGGGCTGAGAACTCGATCCGTCCGCCGACGCGGCGGGCGCGGCAGCCGGGAAGGTCGATAGGGCCCTGGCCCGACCAGTCGGTGACGAGGCGTGCCACCTCGAGCGTCTGCGTGCGCGTGAGGCTCTCGTGGAACTCGCTGGCCACGACGTGCCGGATGATGCGGTTCCGCAGGGCCGCGGGGTTGGCGGCGAGGGCCGCCGCCGACACGGAGATGCCCGCCTCGGCGTGCTCGACGATGTCTTCGATCGTCTCGTCGATCATCTCGTCGAACGCCTCGGCGTCCTCGCGCAGCTGTGCGGCCGTGCGGGCGAGCGCTTCGGCGATCCCGGGGCCGAGCTCGGACTCGAGCACCGGCAGCACCGTCTCGCGCACACGCACCCGCGCGAAGCGGTGGTCGGCGTTGTGGGGGTCGTCCCACGGCTCGAGGGATTCGGCGGTGCACGCGGCGCGCGTCGTCCCCCGGCGCACGCCCAGCAGCGGTCGCAGCAACGGGGTGCCGTCGAGATCGGATGCCTCGGCCATGCCTTGCAGGCTGGTGGCACCCGCGCCGCGGGCGAGGCCGAGCAGCACGGTCTCGGCCTGGTCGTCGAGCGTGTGGCCGGTGAGGACGGCGGCAGCGCCGATCGCCCGCGCACCCTCGGCGAGGGCGCGGTAGCGCGCGTCGCGCGCAGCCGCCTCGGGACCGCCCGCAGCACCGACCTCGACGCGCGCGACGCGGGCCTCGAGCCCGAGCGCTTCGGCTTTCGCCGCGGCGGCGGCCGCAGCATCCGTCGATCCGTCCTGAAGGCCGTGGTCGACGGTCAGCGACACGGCGCGAAGACCGAGCTTCGGCGCCTCGAAGGCCGTCGCGGCCGCCAGCGCGAGCGAGTCGGCACCGCCCGAGAGCGCGACCAGCACGGTCACGCCGGGTTCGAGGTCGGCGAGCGCGCGCCGCACGGCGAGCCGCACCTCGGCGACGGCGGGATGCAACGGTGGGCGCAGCGCGTCGGTCATGCGCCCCACGGTATCGGTGCGCCGCACGCTGCAGCCCGGACCCCGCAGCTCGTCTGGATGCCGCCGCTCGTCCGGGCGCTGCCGCTCGTCCGGATGCTGCCGCTCGTCCGGATGCTGCCGCTCGTCCGGATGCCGCAGGTCCTCCA
>JAVBUG010000156.1:0-13819 GCA_031555515.1 Microbacterium sp.
CTGGACTACCCGTTCGTCGACCGCGCCGCCCTCAACTGGACCGGGTGGTCGCCGAAGCTCTTCCTCAACGTGTTCCCCCCGTCGTTCAACGGGCTCTACGTCATGGGCATGATCGAGGCATCAGGCATCGGCTGGCAAGGACGCTACGAGCAGGCAGAGCTCATCGCCGCCTACCTCGCCGCGACGCCGGCGCGGCGGTCCGCCTTCCGCACCCGGGTCGTGCGCGAGCCCTGGCCCGACCTGACGGGCGGGTACCACTACCTCGGGCTCGAGCGCATGTCGTACTACGTCAACAAGGATGCCTACCGCTCCGCCGTCCGCGCCGCGACCGCGCAGCTGCGCGCTGTGGCGGATGCCGTCACACCGCCCCGGCGACGCATCCGCTCACCGTTCACCCGCACGAACTCGAAGGCGAGCTCATGAACATCGACGACGTCGTCCTCAACTTCACGCCGGGGACGCTCATGATCCTCAACGTCGTGCTGGGGCTCATCATGCTCGGCATCGCTTTGGACACGTCGCCCGAGGACTTCCGGGTGGTGCTGCGCAAACCCAAGCCGCTCGTGATCGCGATCCTCGCGCAGCTCATCGTGCTGCCCGCCGTGACGTTCGCGCTCACGCTCATCCTGCCGGTCACGCCGTCGATGGCGCTCGGCATGATCCTCGTGGCGTGCTGCCCGCCCGGCAACATCTCGCAGGTGCTCACGCACCGCTCGGGCGGCAACGTGGCGCTCTCGGTCTCGATGACCGCGGTCTCGAACATCATCTACATCTTCGTGCTGCCGCTGTCGATCGCGTTCTGGGGTTCGCTGCACCCGACGGCGCGCACCCTGCTCGAGGCGGTCTCGCTCGACGCGTGGGCGATGCTCGGCGACATCCTGCTCATCATCGGACTGCCGTTCGCGCTGGGCCTGTTCATCCGCCACCGCTTCCCCGCATTCGCGAAGCGCGTGCAGCCGTTCGTCAAGTGGTTCTCGCTGCTCGCGCTCGTAGGTTTCATCGTCGCCGCACTCGTCGGCAACTGGGCGTACTTCGTCGCGTTCCTCGGCATCATCATCCTCGTGGTCACGATCCACGACGCGGTCGCCCTGGCGATCGGCTACAGCACCGCGGTCGTCGGCGGCCTCGGCACGCGCGAGCGCAAGGCGATGACATTCGAGGTCGGCATCGGCAACGCGGGCCTCGGCCTCGGACTCGTCTTCGCGTTCTTCGGCGGCCTCGGCGGCATGGCGATCGTGGCCGGCTGGTGGGGCATCTGGGACATCATCGCCGGGCTCATCGTCGCCGCACTCTGGGCGCGGCACACGAAGAAGCGCACCGGGTCGGTCAAGGGCGACGCGTCGCGCCGCGCGCTGCGCGCCGCGGCGGCCGGCGACGCCGCGGAGCCGGGCGCATGAGCCGGGTCCTCGTGACGGGAGGCTCGGGCTTCCTCGGCTCCCATGTCGCCACCGCGCTCCTGGCGCAGCCCGATGTCGAACTCGTCGTGGCCGGCGACGTGCGGCGGCCGCAGCATCCCATCGACGGCGTCGTCTACGACGACTGCGACGTCACCCGCCCCGACGGCCTCGTGCCGCTGCTGCGCCGGCACGACATCGACGTCGTCGTGCACCTCGCCGCCATCGTCAACCCGGGCCGGGACCACGGCATGGAGTATCTCGTCGATGTGGGCGGCTCGCGCCACGTGCTCGAGGCGTGCGTCGCGGCGGGAGTGAAGCGCATCGTCGTGTCGTCGTCGGGCGCCGCCTACGGCTATCACCCCGACAACCCCGAGTGGCTGCGCGAGAGCGACCCGGTGCGCGGCAACGACGAGTTCCCGTATGCGAAGCACAAGCGCCTCGTCGAGCAGCTCCTCGCCGGGTACCGCGAGGCGCACCCCGAACTCGAGCAGGTCGTGTTCCGCATCGGCACCATCCTCGGGCCGACCGTGCAGAACCAGATCACCGCACTGTGGGACGGGCCGGCGCTCCTCAGGGTGCGCGGCTCGGAGTCTCCCTTCGTCTTCGTCTGGGTCGACGACGTCGCCGGCGCGATGGCGCGCGCCGCCACCGACGGCCCACCCGGCGTGTACAACGTCGCCGGCGACGGCCGCGTGACCGTGCCCGAGATCGCCCAGCGCCTCGGCAAACCGGTCGTGACGGTGCCCGCCGGTGTGCTCGGCTTCGGCCTTCGTGTCGGACGGATGCTGCGCCTCACCGTCCACGGACCCGAGCAGGTCGGCTTCCTCCGCTACCGCCCGGTGCTCGCGAACGCCAAGCTGAAGGACGAGTTCGGCTTCACGCCGGCCAAGACGTCGTCCGAGGCGTTGGAGGCGTACCTCGCGTCGCACCCCGGCGTCGCCCGCCGCTGACCGTCGCGCCCGTCGATCGCCCGCCGCTGACCACCCGCACGGCGCCGGTCCGCAGCATCCATCTCCCGGATCAGCGCTCACAGACTTCGCAGAACCTCGCGAATGGCGCAGTGAGCGCCCCGATGACTGCGAGATCGGTGCGATTCTGCGAAGTCTGTGAGGCCGGATCAGGCGTCGAGCCGGATCAGGCGTCGAGCCAGATCAGGCGCCGAGCCAGATCAGGCGTCGAAGCCGTCGGCGATGAGGTCGATGAGCTCTTCGCGCTCCTCCACCGGGAGGAAGGCGCCGGCGGCGGCGTTGAGCTGGAAGGCCTCGAGGTCGTCGAGGCCGTACTCGAAGGTCTCGGCGAGCAGCGCGAGTTCGCGCGTGAGCGACGTGCGGCTCATCGTGCGGTTGTCGACGTTCACGGTGACCGCGAAGCCGAGCTGGTAGAGCAGGTCGAACGGGTGGTCCTCGATCGTCGTGCCCCAGCGCTCGATGGCACCGGTCTGCAGGTTCGACGACGGCGACAGCTCGAGCGGGATCTCGCGGTCGCGCACCCAGCGCGCCAGGTCGCCGAACTGCACCAGCACCTCTTCGCCGGCGCGGGAGACGACCTCGAGGTCCTCCGCGAGGCGCACGCCGTGGCCGAGACGCAGGGCCCGACCGTCGATGAGTGCGGAGCGGATCGAGTCGAGGCCTGCCGCCTCGCCCGCGTGCACGGTGGCGGGGAAGAACTCCGACGCCAGGTAGTCGAACGCCTCGCGCAGGCGCGACGGCGGGAACCCGTCCTCGGGGCCGGCGATGTCGAAGCCGACGGCACCGCGGTTGCGCCAGTCGACGGCCAGCCGTGCGATCTCGAGCGAGCGGTCGCTGTGGCGCATGGCCGAGATCAGCTGGCCGACACGGATGTCGTGGCCGCGGCTCTCGGCCGCGTCCTCGCCCTCCTCGATGCCCTCCTGCACCGCCGCGACGTCGTCGTCGAGCGACAGCCCGCGGCCGAGGTGCTGCTCGGGCGCCCAGCGCACCTCGCCGTAGATGACCCCGTCGGCCGCGAGATCCTCGACGAACTCGCGCGCGACGCGCGTGAGCCCCTCGCGCGTCTGCATGACGCCGATCGTCAGATCGAAGGTCTTGAGGTACTCGACGAGCGAGCCCGAGTCGCTCTTGTCGGCGAACCAGTCCGCGAGGTCGTCAGGGTCGGACTCGGGAACCTCGAACCCGATCGCGTCGGCCAGCTCGATGATCGTCGCGGGTCGCACGCCGCCGTCGAGGTGATCGTGCAGCGAGACCTTGGGCAGGCTCCGCAGCGAGACTCCGTCGAGGATGGCGTCGCCGTGCTGGTCGATGGGCATGGAATTCTCCTCGATTGCGATCGCGAGTTGGGGATGGGGGACGGATGCTGCGGCCCGCCGCCGCGCCGGACACCGGCGCGGGACTGACTCAGCCTAGGCGGTGATGCGTTCCAGGACGAGGGGACTGCGCTCCGGTGCGTCCGCGCCGATCTCCCACGCCCCGTCGAGAGCTTCGAGGGCGCGGTCGAACCGCGAGGCATCCTCGCCGAGCAGGGTGAACAGCGGTTGTCCGGCCGACACCTGGTCGCCGGGCTTCACGTGAAGATCGATGCCCGCGGCGTGCAGCACCGGATCCTGCGCGCGAGCGCGTCCGGCTCCCAGGCGCCACGCGGCGATGCCGAAAGGGAGAGCCTCCATGCCGGTGACGTAGCCGCCCTCGGTCGCGGTGACGGTGTGGGTCTCGTTCGGGGCCGGGAGCGCAGCATCCGGATCCCCGTCCTGCGCACGGATCATCGCACGCCAGGCGTCCATCGCGCGGCCGTCCTGCAGCGCCGCCTCGACGTCGGCATCGGGTTGACCCGCCAGCGCGAGCATCTCGCGGGCGAGGGCGATCGTCAGCTCGACGACGTCGGCGGGGCCGCCGCCGGCGAGCACCTCCACCGACTCGCGCACCTCGTTGGCGTTGCCGATGGCGAGGCCGAGCGGCGTGTTCATGTCGGTGAGGAGGGCGGTCGTGGAGACGCCCGAGTCGGTGCCGAGCGCGACCATCGTCCGGGCGAGCTGGCGTGCCCGGTCGACGTCGCGCATGAAGGCGCCGGAGCCGAACTTCACGTCGAGCACGAGCGAGTCGGTGCCCTCGGCGATCTTCTTCGACATGATGCTCGACGCGATGAGCGGGATCGCCTCGACAGTGCCGGTGACGTCGCGCAGCGCGTAGAGCTTCTTGTCGGCCGGGGCGAGGCCCGATCCTGCCGCGCAGATGACCGCGCCGACCTCGCGCAGCTGCGCGAACATCTCGTCGTTCGACAGCGCGGCCCGCCAGCCGGGGATCGATTCGAGCTTGTCGAGGGTGCCACCCGTGTGGCCGAGCCCGCGGCCCGACAGCTGCGGCACGGCGACGCCGAACGAGGCGACGAGCGGGGCGAGCGGCAGCGTGATCTTGTCGCCCACGCCGCCGGTGGAGTGCTTGTCGACCGTGGGCTTGCCGAGACCGGAGAAGCTCATGCGCTCCCCCGACGCGATCATCGCGTCGGTCATGACGCGGATCTCGTCGCGCTCCATGCCGTTGAGGAGGACGGCCATCGCGAAGGCCGCCATCTGCGAGTCGGCGACGTAGCCACGGGTGTACGCGTCGACCATCCAGCGCAGGGCCGGCTCGGGCACCGCACCACCGTCGCGCTTGGTGCGGATCACGTCGACCGCGTCGAAGGCCTCGACGCTCATCGTGCCGCCTCCTCGAGGTCGCGCGGGCCGAACGCGTCGGGCAGCACCTCGTCGATGGTGCGGATGCCCGACACCGTCTCGAGCAGCATGCCCGGGATCGCGAACTCGAAGAGAAGCTGCCGGCACCGGCCGCACGGCATGATCGTGTCGCCGTGGCCGTTGACGCACACGAACGCGACGAGGCTGCCCCCGCCCGAGTTCGCGAGCTCGCTCACGAGACCGCACTCGGCGCAGAGGGTGACGCCGTACGACGCGTTCTCGACATTGCAGCCGGTCACGATGCGTCCGTCGGTCACGAGAGCGGCTGCGCCGACCTTGTACCGCGAGTACGGGGCGTACGCCCGCTGCATCGCGTCGGTCGCCGCGGCGCGCAGCTCATCCCAGTCGATATCGGTCATGAGCGCGCTCCGTTCGCGTCGGTTCGGGTATCAGGAGGGTCGACGGATGCCGCGTCCCGGCCTCCGTCGGTCTTCATACGCACGCCAGGCACGGCGTCACCCCTTGATGTACGGTTTGCCCGCCGCCGCGGGGCCGCGTATCTGCCCCGCGAACCCGGCGACGGCGATGATCGTCACGACGTACGGCAGCATCAGCATGAACTCGCTGGGGATCGGGGTCCGCAGCACCGTCAGGAGGTTCTGCAGGTTGGTCGCGAAGCCGAACAGCAGTGCCGCGAGGGTCGCACGGATCGGATCCCAGCGGCCGAAGATGACCGCCGCGAGGGCGATGAAGCCGAGGCCCGCGGTCATCTCCTTGGTGAACTGGCCCACCGACACGAGGGTGAAGTATGCGCCGCCGATGCCGGCGATCGCGCCGGCGAGCGACACGTTCCAGAACCGGCTGGTGTTGACCTTGATGCCGACGGTGTCGGCGGCCTGCGGGTGCTCGCCGACCGCGCGGAGCCGCAGACCCCAGCGGGTGCGGTAGAGGCCCCAGGCGACGAGCGCGACCGTCACGTACATGAGGTAGACGATGAACGTCTGGTTGAACAGCACGGGTCCGATGATGGGGATGTCGCTGAGCAGCGGGATCTCCCAGCGCGTGAAGCGCACCGGCCGGTTGAGCTCCGCCTCGTTCGGCACGAGCAGAGCGCCGTAGAGGAAGCCGGTCAGGCCCGTCACGAGGACGTTGAGGACGACACCGACGATGACCTGGTCGACGAGGTACTTGATCGAGAACGCCGCGAGCACGAACGCGACGAGCACGCCGCCCACCATCGCTCCGATCAGGCCGACGAACGGGTTGTGGGTGATGCTCGCGAGCAGCGCGGCGCTGAACGCGCCGAACAGGAACTGCCCCTCGATCGCGACGTTCACGACGCCGACCCGCTCGCCGATGACACCGCCGAGCGCACCGAAGATGAGCGGGACCGACAGCGACAGCGCGCCGAACAGCAGGCCGGTGACCGGCACGAGTCCACCGGCGGCGGCCCACACGAGGAACGCGAACACCGCCAGGAGGCTGAACACGATCGGCAGCCAGAGGCCGGTGCGGCGATAGTTCACCGAGTCCCAGAACGCCCAGAGCGTCAAGAGCACGAGGAAGGCGATGAGGATCCAGCACGTGACGGCAGTCGGGAAGGCCACGTTCGGCAGCCCGATCGACGAGCTGGGGTCGCTCAGCCGGAAGGTGCTGATGCCGTTGCGCGGGACGAAGAGGAAGAGGAGCGCCAGCAGGGCCGTCGCGATCGCGAGGGTCACCGGCAGCTTCAGGTGGCGCACCTTGACGGTGGCCAGCTGGATCGTCCCGTCGGGAGCAGGAGCCAGAGCGGTCATGCGGACACCGCCTTCTTCGCAGCCTTGGCTCTCGCCTTGGCGGCCTTCTCGGCATCGGTCTTCGGCAGGAAGAAGATCGTGCGGATCAGCGGCGGCGCCGCGATGAACAGGACGATGAGCGACTGCACCACGAGCACGATGTCGACGGGGATGCCCTGCGAGGCCTGCATCGTGAACGAGCCGGCCTTCAGTGCGCCGAACAGGATTCCGGCGGCGAACACGCCCCACGCGCGGCTGCGACCGAGGAGGGCGACGGTGATGGCGTCGAAGCCGATGCCCGCGTCGATGTACCCGTCGAAGCCGGTGGTGACCGATCCCTGGATCTGGTTCATGCCCGCGAGACCTGCCAGGCCACCCGCGAAGAGCATCGCGTAGATGTACATCCGCTGCACCGAGATTCCGGATGCCCGGGCCGCGTGCGGGTTCTCTCCGACAGCGCGGAGGCGGAAGCCGAGACTCGACCGCTCGACCAGCCACCACACGAACACGGTGGCCGCGATGACGATCACGAAGCCCCAGTCGAGCAGGGGGAACCGGGGCCCGAGCAGATCGGGGAACTGCGCGCTCGCGGGCGTCGCCGACGAGATCGGCTGGTCGCCCGCAGGGCGCTGCAGGATGCCGGGGGTGCGCACCATCCACGTCACGAGATAGAACGCGACGTAGTTGAGCATGATGGTGAGGATCACCTCGTGGGCGCCGGTGCGTGCCTTCAGCACACCGACGATGCCACCCCAGATCGCACCGCCGGCGATGCCCGCCGCGAGCGTGAGAGGCAGCTGGAGGAACATCGGCAGGTCCAGGTTGAACGTGAACAGCGCCGCCGTCGCGCACGCGATGAGGATCTGACCACGGCCACCGATGTTGAACAGGCCCACGCGGAACGCCAGCGCCACACCGAGGCCCGCGGCGATGAGTGGAGCGGCGAAGCCGAGCGTGTTGGTGAGGGGCCGGATCTGCGTCGCGAAGTCGTTCGCCCGCGGGTTATAGATCGCCCCGCGGAAGAGCGCCTCGTAGCCGCCGTACACCGCGTTCCAGACGGCGCCGAGGGTGTCGCCGGGTCGGGCGAAGAAGTAGCCGGACGCCGCCTGGACGTCCTCGTTCGTGATCGCCATCAGGATGCCGCCGACGACCATCGCCACGACGATCGCGAGCACGGTGGTCACCCAGTTGCTGCGCAGCAGCTCCTTGATGAACACGTTCTGACGCGGCGGCGGGGGCACCTCGCCGTCCACAGCGCCGGGCGCATCGGGCGTCGGAGCGGGGAGATCCGGCGAGCCCGTGAGCGGGCCGGATACGGACGGGAGCTGATCTGCCGGCAGCCCCTTGAGCGGGTCGCCGCTCGCAGCGGGGTTCTGGTCGTTCACGCGACGGCCTCCTCGGGCTTCTCGCCGGCCATCATGAGGCCGAGAACGTCTCGGGGGGTGTCGCCGGGCACGATGCCGACGATTGCTCCGCGGTACATCACCGCGATGCGGTCGGCGAGGGCTGCGACCTCGTCGAGCTCGGTGGAGACGACGACGACCGGGACGCCGGCATCCCGCGTCTCGACGATGCGTTTATGGATGAACTCGATCGAGCCCACGTCGACGCCGCGGGTCGGCTGCGCCGCGACGAGCAGCTTCAGCTCGCGGCTCATCTCGCGGGCGATCACGACCTTCTGCTGATTTCCGCCCGAGAGCGTTCCCGCCGGGACGTCGGGACCCTGCGTGCGGATGTCGTACTCGGTGATGCGCGCCTTGGCGAAGTCGTCGAGCACGCCGCGACGGATCGTGCCGCCCGACACGAAGGCCTTGTCGCCGGACCGGTCGAGGATGAGGTTCTCGGCCACCGTGAAGGTACCCACGAGGCCGTCCTCGGTGCGGTCCTCGGGCACGAAGCCGACGCCCTCGTCGAGGATGCCGCGCACGCTCTTGCCCACGAGTTCGACGCCGCCGAGCTCGATCGAACCGCTCACCCGCTCCCCCAGGCCCACCATGGCCTCGATGAGCTCGGTCTGGCCGTTGCCCTGGACGCCGGCGACGGCGAGGATCTCGCCGGGACGCACGTCGAAGCTCACGTCGTCGACGACGACGGTGCCGTTCGCGGTGACGACGCGGAGGTCGCGCACCGCGAGTCCGCCCTCGCCGCGCTTCGGCGGATCCTTGTGCACGGTCAGCTCGACCGCGCGACCGACCATGAGGGACGCGAGCTCGGCGTTCGACGCGGTCGGCGACGCCTCGCCGACGACCTTGCCGAGACGGATGACGGTGATGCGATCGGCGACGGCGCGGACCTCACGCAGCTTGTGGGTGATGAACACGATCGACGTGCCCTCGTCCCGCAGTTGCTTCATGATCGTCATCAGCTCATCGGTCTCCTGCGGCGTGAGCACCGCAGTGGGCTCGTCGAAAACGAGCACCTTCGCGTCGCGCGACAGAGCTTTGATGATCTCGACCCGCTGCTGCACGCCCACGGGGAGATCGCCGACGATCGCGTCGGGGTCGACCTCGAAACCGAAGCGGTCGGCGACGGAGCGGACGTGCTGGCGGGCCTTGGCGAGGTCGAGGGCGCCCAGCGCCTTGGTGTTCTCGTGACCGAGCATCACGTTCTCGGCGACGGTGAAGACCGGGATCAGCATGAAGTGCTGGTGCACCATGCCGATGCCCGCGTTCATCGCGTCACCGGGGCCCCGGAAATGCGGGTCGACGTCGTCCAGCAGGATGTCTCACGCGTCGGCCGGGTACAGGCCGTAGAGGACGTTCATCAATGTCGACTTGCCGGCGCCGTTCTCGCCGAGAAGAGCGTGGATCTCACCCGGCTGGACCACGAGATCGATGTGGTCGTTCGCGACGAGGGACCCGAAACGCTTCGTGATCCCACGGAGCTCGAGCTTCATATCTGCACCTTATATATGCGGTCGGGCGCGGCGCCATCCGTCCGGTGGCGGCGGGAAGAACGCGGCCGGGTGGAGTCGTCCACCCGGCCGCGTTCCTTTGTTCCTGCTGCCTTACGGCGAGCTGGGCGAGGTCACCTCGAGGTCGCCCGAGATGATCTGCTCCTGGAGGGCGGCGAGCTCATCGAGCAGGCCCTCCGGCAACTGCGACTCGAACGAGCCGAAGCCCGACAGGCCCACGCCCTCGTTCTCGAGCGTGCCGATGTAGGTGGTGGGGTCGAAGTCACCCGACGCGGCCTCCATGGTCGCCTGGTAGACGGCCTCGTCGATGCGCTTCATGATCGAGACCAGCACCATGTCGGCGACCGAGGGGTCGGCCTTGGCGAGGTCGGAGTCGACACCGAGCATGACGGTGCCGCTGCCAGCGTCGGTGATCGCGTCGCGTGCGCTCTGATAGATCGGACCGCCGACCGGGAGGATGACGTCGACGCCCTGGTCGAGGATGCCCTGCGCGGTCTGCTTGGCGGTGTCGTTCGCGGCGAAGCCACCGGTCATCGAGCCCTCTTGCGCGTCGACGTCCCACCCGTAGGTCTCGACGGCGGCGCCCTTGTCTTCGTTGTACTTCTCGACGCCGTCGATGTAGCCGTCCATGAAGATCGTCACGGGCGGGATCGGGATGCCGCCGAACGTACCGACCTTGTTGACGCCGGCCTGCGCCGACCACGCGGCCGCGGCGTACCCGCCGAGGTACGCGGCCTGGACCGTGTCGAACAGGAGCGGCTTGATGTTCGGCGCGTCGGAGGTGCCGTCGCCGGTCTCCTAGCCGACGTCGTCCGAGGCGCCCGAGTTGTCGGCCCGGTCGTCGATGATGGCGTAGTTCACGTCGGGGTTCGCGAGCGCGGAGGTGATCGTGTCGGCCGAGAGCTTGAAGCCGACCGAGATGATGAACGTGCAGCCCTCGGCGATGAGGTTCTCGAGGTTCGGCGCGTAGTCGTTGGCCGAACTGGACTCGACCTCGATGGGGTCGACTCCGAGCTCCTCCGCGGCGCGATCCATGCCTTCCTTCGCGGACTGGTTGAACGACTTGTCGTTGAAGCCGCCATCGTCCGACACGAGGCAGGGGGTGAAGCCCTCGACGACGTTTCCGGCGTCTCCCGTGGATTCCGTCTCCTCAGGGGCGGAGCCGCAGCCGGCGAGGGCGATCAGCATGCCCGCGGCGACGGTGACGCCGACGAGCTTCTTGGTGCGTGAGATGGTCAACTCAGCCTCCACTACGTTCCCCCGCGTCCTTCACGGGGACTGCACAAAGTTACCCACTGTGACGCCGCGGTTGCATGCTTCGCGAGGCCCCGTCCACGAAAGGTTACAAAGACGCAATATCCCGCTCAGATGAGCAGACAAACAGGAAAACGGATGCCGCGGGCCGCAGCATCCGATTTCACAGAACTTCGCCGCGCCCGCTGAGCTTGAGCGCGTCGACGACGCCCTTCACACGCTGCGCGTGCTCGCTCGTGGTGACCAGCAGCGCGTCCTCGGTGTCGACGACCACGATGTCGCGCACGCCGATGAGACTGATGACGCGTCGGGTCTGGCTGACGACGATGCCGCTGGCAGCATCCGAGAGGATGCGGGCATTCTCGCCGAGGATGGCGAGGTCGTTCTTGCGGCCGTGGGAGTTGAGCTTGGCGAGGCTCGCGAAGTCGCCCACGTCGTCCCAGTCGAAGTGCCCGGGGATGACCGCGAGGCGCCCCTTCGCGGCGGCGGGCTCGGCGACCGTGTAGTCGATCGCGATCTTCTTGAGCGTCGGCCACACGCGGTCGACGACGGGTCCGCGTTCGTCGCGGTCGTCCCACGCCTCGGCGAGGTCCATGATCCCCGCGTAGAGCTGAGGCTCGTTCTCGGCGATCTCGCCGAGCAGCACGTCCGCGCGCGAGATGAACATGCCGGCGTTCCACAGATAGTTGCGGTCGGCGAAGTACTCCTTCGCCGTCTCGAGGTCGGGCTTCTCGACGAAGCTCTCGACCAGCGCCGCCTCGGGTGCGCCCTCGACCTTCAGCGCGTCGCTCTTCTTGATGTAGCCGAAGCCGACCGACGGCTCAGAGGGCTGGATGCCGATCGTGCAGATGTAGCCCTCGCGCGCGGTGGCGACGGCCTGGTTCACGGCCCACTCGAAGAGCTGCGGGACGCGGATGACGTGATCGGCGGCGAACGAGCCGATGATGACGTCGGGCTCGCGGCGCGAGAGGATCGCGGCGGCCAGGCCGATCGCGGCGGTCGAATCGCGAGGCTCGGATTCGAGGATCACGTTCTTGTCGGCGATGCCGGGCAGCTCCTTCTCCACGGCGGCGCGGTGCGCCCGCCCGGTCACCACCGCGATGCGGTCGGAGCCCGCGAGCGGCTCGAGGCGGTCCCACGTGTCGCGCAGCAGCGTGCGGCCCGAACCGGTGAGATCGTGGAGGAACTTCGGTGCGTCGGCGCGCGACAACGGCCACAGTCTGCTGCCGATGCCGCCGGCGGGGATCACGGCGTAGAAGTCGTCGATAGGTCCGGGCATGTCACCCAGGCTAGCCGGATCGGCGAAACAACCGCGGTTCTTGACGCCCGCGAAGATCCCTCCGGATGGAGGGGTCGTAAGGGTCGCCTTCGTCGCCCGCCCGCTCACCGCGGGAATAGGATGGTCGCAGCGCCCGCGTGACGCCGACGGCCCGAAGCCCACGGTTCCGGGCCCTCTTCGGGGGACGTCCTCGCAGTCCGAGGCCATCCCCATCGTGTTTCGATCCAAGGAGGACGGACGTGTCTGCACCTGCACGCGTCACACCGTCGGTATCCGAGACCACCTCCCGAGTTCCCCGCGGCACGCTGTACCGCGGGAACGAAGGCATGTGGTCGTGGGTGCTGCACCGCATCACCGGCGTCGCCATCTTCTTCTTCCTGCTTGTGCACATCCTCGACACGGCGCTCATCCGGGTGTCGCCCGAGGCGTACGACGCGGTGATCGGCACGTACAAGAACCCCGTGATGGCCCTGGGTGAGGTCGCCCTGGTCGGCGCCATCGCGTACCACGCTTACAACGGCCTGCGCATCATCCTGGTCGACATGTGGTCGTGGGCCACCCGCCACCAGCGCCAGCTGTGGTGGGGCGTGCTGGGCCTGTGGGCCGTGACGATGCTCGGCTTCGTCCCGCGTCACCTCATGCTCGCCTTCGCTCCGGGAGGGGGCCACTGATGACCGCCATCGCCGATCCGCGCGCTCCGCGTGCCGCCGTCCGCCGCCGGGGCGCCAACCTCGAGAAGTGGGGCTGGGTCTACATGCGCGCCTCCGGCGTGCTGCTCGTGGTCCTCATCTTCGGCCACCTCTTCGTGAACCTGATGGTCGGCGAGGGCATCCACGGCATCGACTTCGCGTTCGTCGCCGGCAAGTACGCCACGCCGTTCTGGCAGTGGTGGGACGTCCTCATGCTGTGGCTCGCACTGATCCACGGCGCCAACGGCATGCGCACGATCGTCAACGACTACGTGACCCACGCCGGCACCCGCCGTGTGCTGGTCTGGGCGCTCGGCCTCGCTGCCGCGTTCCTCATCGTGCTCGGCACGCTCGTCGTCTTCACGTTCGACCCGTGCATCGGCTTCGACCCCGACACCGCGTCCGACGTCATCATCGGAATCTGCGCCTAAGCGTTCGGGCGATCCCCGAGCATCGACCATCGAAAGCACACAGCGTGAGCACTGAGACCACCGACAGCTACGTCAAGGACGGCGTCCACTACCACCAGTTCGACATCGTCATCGTGGGCGCCGGCGGCGCCGGCATGCGCGCGGCGATCGAGGCGGGCCCCGGGGCGACGACAGCCGTCATCTCGAAGCTGTACCCCACCCGCTCGCACACCGGCGCGGCGCAGGGCGGCATGGCGGCGGCCCTCGCCAACGTCGAAGAGGACTCGTGGGAGTGGCACACCTTCGACACCGTCAAGGGCGGCGACTACCTCGTCGACCAGGACGCGGCCGAGATCCTCGCGAAGGAGGCCATCGACGCGGTCATCGACCTCGAGAACATGGGCCTGCCGTTCAACCGCACGCCCGAGGGCAAGATCGACCAGCGACGCTTCGGC
>JAVBUG010000094.1:0-19330 GCA_031555515.1 Microbacterium sp.
CACTTCGTCGGGGGACGGTCGAACCTCTATGCTCGCGACGCTGATCCCGTCCCGCTCGAAGAGTTCGCGGATCTTCTGGGCATTTGCATCCTCGACATCAACAGTCACAGGTATGGATTTCCTTTACTAGCGAGGTACGCGCGGGAGTCGGACACGAAAGCTGTCGCGACCGGCGCCAATCGCCTGACGACTGACTTGAAATACGCCGACGACTGAGGGTAGGGATCGTAATCGGCTTCATTTCTCGACAGCCGAGCGTCTTTCAGGTCATTTCGCGCTGCCAGAGCGTTCGGGAAGTCGGCCGGCACTCCCTTCTGGAACAAGTCGCTGTGGTCCTCGTGGTCGTCGCCACCATGCCAATGGAATGAGACAGCACGCATTGCGTGGTACATCGAGTAGTAGTAGCGAGCGACCGCCGCCCGAGCCAGATCCGCCCTCGACCTTCTCAGCGCATCGGCCATCCGTAGGAAGCTCTCTGCGAGAACCACTCGGTCCGCCACAACCTGATGAAGTGCGTCGGTCATCGTGCGCGACAAAGCGGATTCGATCGAGACACCTTCCTTCAGAAGACGGATGTCTCGTGCGCTCAGTTTGGTGACCCGGTGTAGCCGCTTCTCGACTGGTGTGAGTGCCACGCCGCCCCCAAGAGTCAGATACTCGAAGCCTATACGCAGCCGAATCTTCCCATGCGTCGCGACATGAAGCCTAACGGGAGGGAGCGGAGAGCGGTGACACTCCCGTCCCGCCAACGCGCATTGCATGGACACGGATCGAGCGATCGCGTCAGGCAGAAGACTCTGCTTTGACAAGTAGCACCTCGGCTCGTTCCATCGAGTTGCCGTTGAGGCGACGCAGGACGTCGTCTTCGGTCAGGACCTCGATCTCCTGCCGCTTGTCTGCAGCTCGAACGCGTCGCGCGCGCTTTGCCCGTGACGTCGGAGCCCGGTCGGAGCACGGCCGGATTGATGTCGCCCACGACCCACCAGGCTGTGGGGAAGGTGGGGCGGGCGGTTGCGGGCTTCTTGGGCGTTTTGCACGCGCATGGCTGGTGCGGTGAGCACCTTGCTGACCTGCAACTCACCAAACGTGCGGCGCGGCGCCGTGACGTGATCCTGCAAGGCGGCACGCGTGTGGTTCGCTGGTCGGATGGCCGCACTAATCGACACGCCGGACGACGACGAACCCTCGGACGAGGACGCTGGCGAGACCCCGGATGAGCTTGGTCTGGCGGTCTCGGTGCCGGCGCATGGCTCCGGCTCGCGGCGGGGTGTGAGGATCAGTGTGCTCGATGACGACAGTCAACCGGTGTCGATCAACGGGCTAAACGGCGTGCTATCTGCCGGCATCTTCTCGAACGAGCTGATGCGCTCCCTGTCCGCGTCGCTTTCCCAGCATTGGCTGACGCCGCAGATGAAGGAGTCGCTGGCGCAAATCTCGGCGGGCGTGATAAGTCTGTCTGCGTCTCATGCACAGAAACTGGGCTCGTTCGGGCTGTTCGATGACGCTACGTTCCAGCCGCTGGTCGACGCGCAGACGCAGGACATGCGACGAATCGTGTCCGCGACGATGGGTGCGATTCCGTCGCTCACGTCAGCGAACATGCCCGGTCTCAATGGGCTCGCTAACCTGACCCGGTTTCAGACCGGATTCATGACCAGCGAGTACATCCAGTCGCTCGTTCCGAAGATCGCATTGCCTGAGTTCAGTGGTCTCTTGTCGATGCCTTCGATCCTTCAGGGACTGAACGTCGACGGGCTCATCCGGAGCCTTCGCACCCGGCACGCCCCGCCGAACTGGCTGGACGTCGAGCTCGACCCTCAGGCGGCAGAAGCCGACGTGCGAGGCGTGCTCGACGATGGGATACCGCTCGGTTGGGTTCCGAGCGCCGCGATTGTGCAGCGCCTCCTCGACGCACCTGATCAGGCGGGACGACGACGTGTCATCAGCAACAACTGGCGCGGGATCCTGAACGACTGTGATGCGGTAGCGGAGGGGCTGCCGTCGCCTAGTGCGTTCTTTCTCGCGGACATGATTCGCGCCGCGATCCGTGCGATCCGCGACGGGCACGCGGAGGCTGGTCAGGCGCTGGCCACGAACGTCCTCGATACCACGGTCTCCCAGTTCACGGTCGCAGAGTTGAGCATCAACAAGGGTGTGATCCTTAATCCCGACCGCAAGGAGTGGCTAGTTGGTCACGGCTGGCGCATCGCGCTGTCACTGCTGGCCGTGCAGGCGACGATGGCCGGCAAGTTCGGGCTCGACCACCGGGGATCCGCCTTCCACCGAAACGTGACATCGCATGCTGCCACCCGACGGCAGTACAACCGCATCAACGCCGTCATCGCGGTGATGCTCGCCACGTCGACGCTGGCCTGCTACGTGAGAGACACCTCAGCGTTCGACTGACAGGCCTACAGAGCGTCCAAGGCCGGGAACCACGGCCTGGCCCGCACCATCGTCTCCTACGCGGATCGCGGCATCCGCGTCAACACGGTCGTGCCGACCCACACGAGACGTCGCTCGTGACTTCGATCGCGAGCGATTCCGGATCGTGCACGGCCATCATCGACCGCATCCTGATGGGACGCGCCGGAGCTCCGGCCGACGTCGAGGACATCATGGTGTTCCTGGCCTCGGACGATGCCGCGTTCGCCACCGGTGCATTCTTCCCCATCGACGGCCGCATGACGATTGAGGGCGAGAGCGCTGACGACGTGTCCGGGGCCGCCGCTAGTGTGCACATCGTGAGTGGCGCCGATTCCGCAGGATACCGCGTGCTTCCTGTCGAAGATCCTGAGGAACTTGCGTCGGTCGATGCACTAAGGGCGCGGGTTGCGCTCATTCCCGGCGCGATCACGCGATGGGAGCGCGTCGCCAAGCTGACGCCGAAGCCCGGATCACAGATCGCTGTAGACGACACGGTGACAGCGTGGCGGCAACTAAGCCACGCAGTCACGCATCAGCTCAATCACGCAGCAGACACGTTGAACGCGTTGACCGTCCTGCTCCCACCTGACGGCGAGTTCAGAATGCCGTACGTCGCGCACTTCCCCGTCGCGCGGTCTGCCCTCGAGGCCGCCTCGCTTGCGCTGTGGATCGTTGGGCCGAGCGACCCACGAGTTCGAGTTGAACGCCATCTGCGAAACGCTTGGCGTGAGGTCTCCGCGGATGGCGAGATGATGGGAGCGATCACGAGGGCTGTCGCCGAGGATCCCTCGCTGGAACTGAGGCACATGCTCGATCGCGGTCGGAAGCAGCTCAAGGCCTGGCGCCGAAAGCACGTTGACCAGATTCGAGAAGTCGCTCGCCGATCCGGCGTCCCCGACCCCACGGTGTCCAGTCGCACCGTCGGATTCGCTGAGATCGTCCGAGAGTCGACAACTGCCGTCGGCCTGCCGGGCGTCTTTGGGGAGACTGTATGGCGAGAGATCAGCGGTCTTAGCCACCCGTCCATGATGAGGTCCGTCCGTGCGATGGACGTCGAGGAGATCGTCGACTACGGCGACGGCACCTTCGGCGCAATGCTGACCAGCAGCGCTGGTAAGTCCCGCTACAGCGTTGAAGCGGCCCACCTCGCGTTTATCACCGCAGTCGAGCGATTCGGTGAGCGCAAGTTCATGCCCGATGACTCACATGCACGAAAGCTGAGTGCGCGCTAGCCGACTCGCGGGATCAGCGATTGCGCGCGGGCAGACTCACGTGACGTTGCCCAGAAGGCACCTACTCCGCGCGATGCCCGTAAGGGGATCGCAACGTGCTCAGCATCAGCTTTATCCGCGACGTGCCCCGTTGTGCGTGGCAAGCGATCGAGACTGCTGCACGTTCCGGGCTGGTGTCGTCTGCCGCATCTAAGATCTTGCACGTGAGTGTGTGGCGACCCTGGGATGCGGATGACAACGAGTTCGAGGAGCGTTCGCTGGTCCGCGAGCTACTGCCCGCTTCCTTGTATCCACCCGTTCTGGCCTGGATACGTAAGGAGCTTCGCCCTAGCGGCGCTTACGCCTACGTGGACATGGGCCGCGTGCACGAGCTTCAGAGCGGCCTCCAGATCGACCTTCGCCCACAAAGCCGGTATGTCGATGCAGACGACATGGTTCGCACGATCGCTCAGCGAGGCGATCAGTTTGTTGCTCGCGTGATCGACTTCTTTCTGTCTGACTACGAACCAGATAACTGGGGCAACGTCCCGAGCGAAGTTGAGTCCTTGAAATGGCACTTTGACAGCGCCGCCTCGGCGGCCGACATCGGTGTTCAGGACGGCGTCTACAGGCTGAGGCGGCGCGTCCCCGAGGGAGTAGAGGAGCTTGCGGAGGCCAGTAGGCAGTCCGCCCCGTCCCTCGCAGGTCAGCATCTCGGGAAGGCGTGGATCGAGGCATACACACTGACGCCGAACACGAGTCTCGTCATGGCCGAGGCGATCAAAGCCGTTGAGGCAGCGGCGCACCCCGTCGTGACTCCGGCCGCGAAGAAGGTTCGCCTCGGCATGATGACTCAGACCATCAAAGATCAGTCTGGTTGGACGCTCGCGTTCTCCAACCGCGATGACGGACACCCCGATCACAAGGCGGTGCTGGTGGGCATGTTGGAGACGCTAATCGTCGCTCAAGCCGACCGACACGGCGGCGCCACACCATCTGTGACCGAGGCGCAGGGGCACGTGCAGTTGGCCTCGACACTCGTGCAGTGGTTCTCAGCTGGCGTAGTCATTCGAGAGTCGACCGTCTAGCCAGGCCGCACTGGGGCGGACTCTAGCCACCAGCGCGCGTGCGGCCCGATGCTCGGTCGATCGGCTCCGCACGCAACGCACCGTCATCGCGCAGTGCGCGCAAGGGGATGCAGAGGCCGCACAGTCAAGAGCCCGATTGCGGTGCGTCGTGGACGCTGGGATGCTTCTCTCAGCTGGGCACGTGGGGCGGCGTCTGGCACGAGTTTGTCGGTGCCACCAGGCCGAGGGGAGACCGGCGATGTCACGAATGCGTGGCCGAAGGTTGCGCGCGGCGGCGAGCGCGCCCGTGGCCATCGCCGTGGCACTGACCGTGTTGCTCAACGGGTGCACATCAGCGCCCGACCCGAGGGGCACCGCCACCTCTTCACCATCGGCGAGCTCCGCTGGCGACGCGTCGGCCGAGCCGGACCTCGCCCGTAGCCCCACCCCGACGGTGCCGCCCGAGTGGTGCACGCCCACCGACTTGCCTCGAGCATCGCTCCCCGGTGTCGCTCTTCCCGCACCCGGTGAGCACGTAACCTTGCAGCTCGACCCGTGCTTGACCGTCAAGAGCCTGCTCGGCTCGTACTCCTGGCTCAAAGATCAGTGGATCAACGCTGATCTGATCCAGGGCTTCGAGAGCGTTGCCGACATCGAGCCGTGGATCGCACCCCTCACAGATGGCAGCGGCAACTGCCTCCTCATCCGCGCCGACAACAGCAATGGTTGGCGCGAGATCTCCTGTGATTCCCCGGACGCGCCCGCAACGGTGGAGCGGACATTGGAAGGCTCCACACTGCACTTCGTCATCGAGAACGACAGAGCCGTCGCTTACGTCACGTCACCGTGAGACACGGTGGTGGTTACGCGGGTGCCCGTTCTGGGATCCGACGAATGCGTGTTGCTCGATAGCCTGGCCCGTGACGCGGCGCGGAGGCCGTGCCCTGTCACATTGGAGTGTGTTCGATGCCCGAAACCGCGGCAATCCTGGCCTGGACCCTGCAGCAAGAGATCCCGACGCCCGACGACGTGCAGCACATGCTCGTCGAGGGTGAGCAGCCAGTGGCGTCGTTCAAGACGTTCCGCGATTCCGCGACCTTTACGACGAAGCGTCTCATCGTGCGCGACGCGCAAGGGATCACCGGCAAGAAGGTCGAGATTCACTCCCTTCCGTACAGCTCGATCCACATGTGGTCGACAGAGAACGCCGGCGGCATGCTCGACCGCGACGCCGAAGTCGAACTGTGGACCAAGGCCGGCCACATCAAAGTGAAGTTGACCAAGGGCGCCGATGTCCGGCGCATCGACAGCCTCCTGGCGTGGGCAGTCCTCGCCAACCACTGACCCGAGGCTCGCAACGTCCTGGCGAGCGTCCGATCGTACGCGTCGGTCCCACCTGCGCGCATCGCCCGGATACGGACCGTGCATTCAGTGGTCGATCAAGCAAGCTCACGAGCGTCCCTCTCGATTCCGGATCTCGCGGCGATGGCAGCAACGCTTGGTCGCCGGGTCGTTGTCGGTGGCCCGCTCGATGATCACACAATGAGCGATTTTGACTTCCTCTATGGCGAATGGACAGTAGCCAACCGTCGTCTGCGACACCTTTTCGTGGGCGGCGACGAGTGGGACGAGTTCCCCGCAACATCGTGGGCAAGGCCATTACTTAACGGCGTCGGCAACGTCGACGAGATGCACTGCCCGACACAGGGCTGGTCGGGTGCAAGCATTCGGTTCCAAGACCAGGAGAGTGGCGAGTGGTCGATCTACTGGGCGAACAGCAGCACGGGCCGACTCTTCCCGCCAGTCGTCGGACGGTTCACCGACGGGCGCGGTGACTTCTACGGCGACGACACGCACCAGGGCGACCCCATCAGGGCGCACTTCACATGGTCGGACATCACCCCCGTATCGGCGAGGTGGCAGCAGGAGTTTTCGCGCGACGGCGGCGAGACCTGGGAGCGCAACTGGATCATGGAGTTCACCCGCGCCTGACCGACTCGCCGTGGCACTGGATGCCGACTGGCCGCTGCGGGAGGTCAATCGTGCACCGCGCGAATACGGATGACCTAGCGCCCCGGGTCTTCCGGCCTAACCGGTGGTGTGCTTGCCGATGTCCCGGGAAAGCTGAAGAGCAGGATGCCGAGGCCAACTCCTGCCGCCGCGCCGACGAGTTGCGCGGCGATGAAGGGAATGGTGGAGGTGGGGGCGATGCCGGCGAAGGTGTCGGTGAAGATGCGCCCGATGGTGACGGCGGGGTTGGCGAAGGAGGTGGAGCTGGTGAACCAGTAGGCCGCGCCGATGTAGGCGCCGATGGCCGTCGCGATCGCGGGGATGCTCCGGCCGGTGCGAGAGAGTCCGATGACGAGCAGCACGAGGCCGGCGGTGGCGACGATCTCGGCGAGGAATGTCGCGGGGGTGGCCCGGGCGGTGGTGGAGATGGTCGTGGGGGTGCCGAACATGGCGTTCGCGAGCACCGCTCCGCAGATCGCGCCGGCGACTTGTGCGCCCAGGTAGACGCCGAGTGCGGGTGCGTTGAGCCCGGTCCGGTCCCGACGTCCGAGCGCGTAGTCGGCCAGGGAGACGACGGGGTTGAAGTGGGCTTCGGAGACGGGGGCGAACAGCAGGATGAGGACGCCGAGGCCGAGGGCGGTGGCGATGGAGTTCTCCAGCAGCTGCAGTCCGGCATCCGTCGAGAGGCGTTGCGCGGCGATGCCGGAGCCGACGACCACCGTGACCAGGAGTCCGGTGCCGAGGAACTCGGCGAGGGCGCGCCGCCAGAGCGGCTGCCGGCCCAGGGCAGGGGTGTCGACGGTCACGCGGTGGGGGTGAGCTCGCCGATGAGGGTCTCCACACGGGCACGGATCTCGTTGCGGATGCGGCGGACGGTGTCGGCGTCCTGGCCGGCGGGGTCGTCGAGCTGCCAGTCCTCGTAGCGCTTTCCGGGGAAGATCGGGCAGGCGTCGCCGCAGCCCATCGTGATCACGACATCGGATTCCTTGACGGCGTCGACGGTGAGCAGCTTCGGGGTGTTCCCGGCGATGTCGATGCCCTCCTCCGCCATCGCGTCCACGGCGACGGGGTTGATCTGGTCCTTGGGCTCCGACCCTGCGGAGAGCACCTCGATGCGATCGCCGGCGAGGGCCTGCAGGTAGCCGGCGGCCATCTGTGACCGGCCGGCGTTGTGCACGCAGACGAACAGGACGGTGGGCTTGGCGCTCATGCGGGGTCTCGCTTCCTTCTCACCAAAAGCATAGACGAGCATCGATGAATCGCTTTGGGTCGTTCGGGTGACCCGTCGATGTTGATGCTCAGTGGCCGTTGATCGTGCTGCGTCGTTCGACGACCACGGTGTCCCGCCACAGCCCGGCGTGCGGGCCGAGCTGGGACCGGGCGATGCGTTCGCGCCGGCCGACGATCCGGAAGCCGGCGCGCTCGTGCAGCCGGAGGCTGGCGGTGTTCTCGGGGAAGATGCTGGACTGGATGGTCCAGTACCCGGCGTGCTCGGCGGCGACGATGAACGCCTCGAGCAGCAGGCGGCCGAGGCCCTTCCCGTGGTGCGCGGGGTCGATGTAGACGGAGTGCTCGATGACTCCCCGGTAGACGGCCCGGGCCGATACCGGGGAGGCGGCCGCCCAGCCGATGACGGTGTCGGTGTCGTCGACGGCGACTAGTCGGGCGTCCGGGATCTTGCCGGCGTCGAACTGCTCCCAGGTCGGGGTGGTGGTCTCGAAGGTGGCCTCCCCGGCGGCGATCCCGGCGGCGAGGATCACCTCGACCCGCGGCCAGTCCGCCGCGGTCATTTCCCGCACCTGGGTCACGAGCAGCACGAGCTTCCGCTGCCGAGGCCGGTCGAGCAGACGCCGGTCGCGGGAAGGGTGAGTTGTACCTCGGTCGCGGCGCGCATGTCACCGTCGAGCCAGGCGACCACGGAGCGGACCTGCTCGTAACCGGTGGCGAGCAGGAACGTCGGCGCGCGACCGTAGGACTTCATCCCGACCACGAAGAACCCGGTCTCCGGGTGGCGCAGCTCGTCGAACCCATGTGGGGCGACCGTGCCGCAGGAGTGCAGGTTCGGGTCGATCAGCGGCGCCAACCGGATCGGCGCCTCGACGATGTCGTCCAGCTGCAGCCGGATCTCGCGGAACATCCCCAGGTCCGGCCGGAACCCGGTCGCGCCCACCACCAGGTCCGTGTCGTGGGTGGCCGGGTCGCCGCGGCGGGTGCCGATCAACCGGATGCCGTCGCCGCGGGGTTCGAGGGTGGCGATCTCGAACGAGTCGATCTTCACGATGATCCCGGCGCCGACGAGCTGGTCGACCCGGGAGCCGAGCCGGGCGCGGTCGGCGAGTTCGTCGTCCGCGGACGAGGAGACCCGGACGGCGGACGCGTTGCGGATCAGCCAGGCCACCCGCGTGCCCGGCTCTGTCGTCGCCAGCTGGGCGAGGGCGATGAGGGTGTTGGCGGCAGAGTGCCCGGCGCCGACCACGGTGGTGTGCCGGCCCGCGAACCGCGCCCGGTTCGCACCGAGCACGTCGGGCAGCGCGTGCAGCACGCGACCGTCGACGTCGCCGGCGCCGAGCGGGTCCAGCCCGGACGAGCTCAGCGGATTCGGCGAGCTGTAGGTGCCGGACGCGTCGATCACCGCCCGCCCCGTCAGCTCCTCGAGGCCGTCCTCGGTCTGGACGCGGATCAGGAACGGTGTCGTGCCCCGGCCCGCGGTGCGAGTGCGGTCCATGCCTTCCCGGGACACCGCCACCACGCGGGTGCCGAACCGGATCCGGGAGCGGATCTGCGGCAGAGAGGCAAGCGGCTCCAGGTAGTCGTCGACGAGTTCCTGCCCGGTCGGTGCGCGCCCGTCGTCGGCCGGTGCCGTCCACCCGGCCGCATCGAGCAGGCGGCGTGATGCCGGGTCGATCAGGTGACGCCACGGGGAGAACAGCCGGGTGTGCCCCCACAGCCGGATCGACGCGGCGGCCCGGTCCCCGGCCTCGAGGATCGTGAAGTCGATTCCCCGCTCCACCAGGTTCGCCGCGGCCGCCAGTCCGATGGGGCCGGCGCCGATGATCACCACCGGCAGCGTCGCCAACCGGTCGGTCACGACCGTGCGGGGTGTCAGATCGAGCAGCGTCACGATAAGCCTCCAACGCGGGATATTGACGAACGTCGATGCTCAGTATGAGCAGCTATATCGATGACTGTCAATATCGACTATTGTCGATGTATGGTCACGATGCTCGAGGTCACCGACATCACCGCTCCCGCCGACGAAGTCTGCTGCGCGGCGCTGGTGAAGAAGCCCATCGGGCAACAGGATGCCGAGCAGCTCGCCGTCACGCTGAAGGCTCTCGCGGACCCCGCGCGGCTGCGGCTGCTGTCGATCGTCGCGTCCTCCCAGGGGCAGGAGGCGTGCGTGTGCGACCTGATCGAACCCGTGGGCCTGTCGCAGCCGACCGTCTCGCATCACCTTAAGATCCTGACCGAGGCCGGGTTCCTGTCCCGCGCCAAGCGCGGCACATGGGCGTACTACCGGCTGCAGCCCGAGGCGCTCACTGGCGTGGCCGACTTCCTCACCATCTGACAAAGCGAACCAGTCGTCTGCCGCGAACCCGAACGCGGCGCGCAATGCCACCGCTTTCGCGCACACGGCCACCGAATCGGTTCCGCGGGTGCGTTCGGCCAGACCGCGCACTTCGCGACCCCACGAGCCTCATCGCGCGGTGGGCGTCCCACGAACGTGCGATGCGCGCGTGGGGATCGGGAGAGTCTCGCGGTTCAGCTCATGAATACGTGCGCGCGGTGCCAGTCGAAGTAAGCGGCGGCGTCGGCGTATCGGTCGACGCTACGGCCTCGAAGTTGACAGATCCGACGTCCGATCGCGGTAGTGCCAGCGACGCTTGTAGCACCGACAATGGTCCCGTTCTCTACGCTCACATACCCGTCCTCGAACAGGGCGTCACAGCCAAAGACGCATACGAGCATTGCGACTCGTGGAATATCTCGCGCCTCAAGGTCGGTTGCCGCGGCTCGCTTCTTGATGTGCGATGCCCAAAGGAAGCGAGCAGGATACTTCTCGCCGCAGAGCGCGCACTCCGCCTCAGTTCGTCCGAGAAGCAGGGCAGCGCGAAGTTGCTGTTGTTCGCGGCGCTGTCTCACGATGGCTGGACGGTCTAACGCGCCTTGGAAGGGGCCGAACTCTACGGTGGCCAACTCGTTCGGGGGGTTCGAATCTCCGGCGAAGACATCACCGATCGCAACGCGTGCCGGCGAGGCGCCGACAACTCGTGCACCCGGGAGCTGAAGCAACAGGGCGCCAATGAATGCGCTGCGGTATCCAAGAACATCGACGCTAACGTCGACGACGGACTGCTCCTTGATTAGCTCCATCGCCGCGGCGACCTCGCTGATCGGGACAGGTTGCCCAGTGGGGGTTCGGTCCGTTGCGACAGTCACGTTCCGCGAATCGACGGCGAGGATCGTGTTGAGTCGCGAGCCGGACACCGTCGGGATCCCGGTCCCGATCAGCGATCGGAGGAATCCCGTGACTGCTATCGGCGACACGTCCAACGCGAGAGATGGTCGGGCAAGTGCCGCAGCGAGCAAGGCATGATCGCTTGCTGCGTAGCCCGGAACCGCGACCAAGAGCTTGATCCGCCTCGTTCGGTTGCCTTCACCGGACGCGTTGGGCGCCCGGTTCACCGCCGCAGCGGCCTTGCCCAGCTCTGCTCGAAGTAGGGGTATGTCCGTTTCGCTGTCCAGATTGATCGGCGCCGCCATGATCCTGCGCTTCTCCAAAGGAAGCTGCCGAGTCGTCACGGAGTCGACGAAGGCGTCGACCACCGTTGCCCGCAACTGAGCGAGCCGACTAAGGAGGAGGTCGAGCGCGACGTTGTAGTCGGGATTGCGTTGCGCTGACCCCGGGGAAGCGCCTCCACGGCTCTCAAGGATCACCGCCAGCAGATCATTCTCGGATTCCACTGCGAACTCGGAATCGACCTCGATTCCGGTACCAGAGAAAGGGCGCACGTCTCAAGAATGCCAGGTCGACCGTGTGCAAGGCCGGACCCGGCAGCGACGCATGGCTGCCGATCGTAGCAGAGCCTTGCAGGGAGATGGCCGCGGTCAATGCACGCGTCCCTACCGCTTTCGAGCGCCGCCCGTGTACGGATCGGCGCGGGCAAACTCCCGCGAGCGAGGGATGCCCGAGGTTGCCGCCAGGTGCGCCTTCAAGAACGTTGCAACGGCTGTGCAGGGAGGCAGTCGCGAGTCGGTGGTCTTCGTCGGCAGCCGTCGACCAACCGCCTGCCCCTCGACCAGCCCCCTGCAGCCGTCAGCGAGTCGGCGCGGACTCGATCAACTGCGCCGAGGCGTAGGTGTACGCGAGTGGGGAGAGGTCGCTTTCCTCAGGCGTCGACGCCGAAGGCGCGCAGGAGGCCGGCACGGGGGATCATGCGGCGCGGGCCGAGTTGGACCGTGGGGATGGTCCCGCTCTCGATGCCGAGCTTGATCGTGCGGTAGTCGACGCCGACGAGCTTCGCGGCATCCTTCATCGTCAGGGCAAGCGAATTCGGCGATGAGTTCATGACCTTCTCCTTCGCTGGATGGTAGATGTCATCACTTGCTCACGCACTGTACACCCGTGAGTGCTCGATGTCATCACTTGCTCGCGTCTCCCGGAACTGGGAAACTCGCACCATGCCTGAACTCTCGATCGAACTGATCGACGATGAGATCCTCGACGCCGGCGACGGCATTCACATTCCACGCTCGTGGGTCGCCATCGTGACCGGCCTTCCTGACATTCCGGGCGCCGTGCGCGCGCACGTCGTGTACGACCCGACGCTGCGGCGGGCGGCGGCTGAGTCGATTCGAGTGGATCGGAGCGGCCAGGGCGATGAGGTGACCACCACGCTGCTGCGCGACCTCCGAGTGCAGGCCATCGTCAAGTGGGCCGCGGCGCGCGTTGTCCGCATCGACGGTGATCTCTCCGAGCCGGAGACCTACGGACAGTACCTGGCGCGACTGCGGGCGGACGAGTCGCGCTCCGAGGAACAGAACCTGCGCGAGGCGGTTAGGCTCTACCGGCTCGCCTCGGTCATCAACGACGGTCCACTCAAGCTCGTCTCGGAACAGCTCGGCGTCAGCGTCAGCACTGCGACACGCATGATGAATCGGGCCCGCATTGCCGGCCTCGTCGACGAGGCCACCGGTCGCGAGGTGCTCGTACAGGCTCGCGAGCAGCAGCTCCGCGAGCAGTTCACCGGACCCGCGGTCAGGCCAGGTCCATCGGGTCCCTCGATCGGTCGCTGACACCATTAGGATCCGTTGAACCGCATTTGAGCACTTTGCAGAGCAAGACGCGCGTCCGCGAGCATAGCGCCCAAAATCATGCGCCTCAGTTGGCTGCCAATACCGGCTTGCCCGCATTCAGTTCTGAAGTGAGTCTGAGATCCGCTCCAGGACTAGCAAGTCCTGCCCGCATTTTGGCCGCATTCCATTCGCCGCTGGCTGTTTTCGGACGTCGATCGATATCGTCTCGGTCTCGAAAACCCGCGTAATTCCGCGGAATTTGTCGTCCGACGTCGCTATGCAGAATGCTCAAAACGTGTTCGAGTCCCTCCAGGGGCATCATTGTTTCTCACCTGCGGGCGACCGGCGCGCTACCGAGTCAGGAGCGCGGCCATCTGGCCCTGCGGCATGGGTTTCGCGAACAGATAGCCCTGGCCGCGGTCACACCCCATCCTCTTGACCTTCGCCAGCTGCTGGGGAGTCTCGATGCCCTCCGCGACGACGCGGACACCGGCGTCGTGCGCGACTGCGATCGCGGAGCCCATCGTCCGCTCGGCCGACTCGGAATCGTCGATGACCAGAGCGCGGTCGATCTTCAGTTCCGTGGCATGAAGCCGCTTCAGCTGTGTGAGAGACGCCTGTCCGGCGCCGTAGTCGTCGATCGCGATGCCCAGCCCCAACGCTCGCAGCCGATCGAGCCGGGCTACGACCGCCGGCACATTGCCGATGGGGTGCCGCTCGGTGATCTCGAGCGTGAGCCGTCGTGCCGGAACGCGGATTCGTTCGATGAGTCGCCCCAACCACGTGGTGAACGCCGAGTCCTGCAATTGCGCGGGTGACACGTTGACGGAGACGTCGATGCTCCACTTGGCCATCACGGCGATCGCCTGGGTGGCCATGTACCGGCCGATCTCCCCGATCGTGCCGTCTTCTTCCGCGACCGGGATGAAGTCATTCGGTCCCACCAGGCCCCACTCCGAGTGATTCCACCGGCAGAGCGCCTCGACGGCGACCACCCGATTGCTCACCAGGTCGATCTGAGGCTGGAACCACGCCGCGATCTCGGAGCGCTCGAGCGCATGCGCGAGCGCTCTCGATATCTCACTTCTCACAGCCATGACTTCTCGCTCTGGTGCTGGCCGGTCATGCCGACACGTGCCTCCCCGTGCGGCAATTCTCGCACCGGGCTCTCCGCGAGAACGCGTCTTGACGTCCACCGATGTCGTCGGGTAGTCGATGGATGGGATCCTTCGGGGTCCGACGGCGCCGCTGCGCGCCGGATGCCCGCACCTCCGCCTACTCGGAGTTCGCCTTCGCTTCGATCCAATCGACAGCGTCGTCGGACAGGTGGAACCCGTCCGGCCCCGACTCACCCACCCACCAGGCGTCGCCCGCGACATCGCCGCCCGCCGCGGCGATCTGGGCGAGCACGTCGGCTCGCACGGGCTCGCCGTTGTGCGCGATCAGCCACTCCCTCGCACCCTCGTCGAGAGACTCCCACCATTCGATGCGCTCCATGCGAGAAGGGTCCCACTCGACCGGCTACGGCGAAAGCACGGCACCGAGGTGGTGCAGTGTCGCCGGTTCGTGAGAGGTTCGGTGACATGCTGCACGAGGATGACCGCGACCTGATGAGAGCCGTTTCCGACTACCTTCGCCGCGTCAACGAGCTGGCTGCACGCGAGACGGTGGGAACACGCACCCCGCTCGGCGACCTGATTAGCGAGCATCTCGGGACGGATGCCGAACGGGTCTCCGTCGTGCAAGAGCAGATCTCCGATCATCGCCTGGTCGACGCCGACATCGCGTTGGAGGCACTGTCCGCCGAAGGCGACGGTCGGCTCATCGGTGTCACGGGCGGCGATCAGAGGCACCATCACGGGCTGTCCGACTTCGTGAGCAACGGACACGTCCCGTACGACGTCGGTCCGGTCGACTACGCCGAACGAGCCACCGGCCCGGATTCGAGCACACGGGTCGTGTCGCTGGGAATCCGCCTGCTGCGGTTCGAAGGCTCCCCCATCGCGCTGGCTCAGCGCGCGGCGGCGCCACAGTACGGCCGTCAGACCGCCTTGGTCGAGGTCATGGCCACCGACGCCGGCGTGGTCACTCGGTTCCTCGAGGCGCTGCGACGCACGATGGTGGAGCGCAGCGTGCTCCGCGGGCAGGTGCTCTCGTTCCAGCACACCGAGTACGGGCGTGAGGCGGGCGCCACCTTCGTGGCGCGCCCCTCGGTGTCGGCCGACGACATCGTGCTTCCCGACGGCGTGCTCGACGAGATCGTCCAGCACGTGGTGACGATCGGCACCCACCGCGAGGCGCTGCGCAGCGCGGGCCAGCACCTCAAGCGCGGCGTGCTTCTGTACGGACCGCCCGGAACCGGCAAGACGCTCACGGTCCGGCACTTGCTGAGCGCAACACCCGAGACGACAGCCGTGGTGCTCACCGGGTCCAGCATCCGCTTCGTGAGCGCGGCCGCCGAGATCGCGCGCACTTTCCAGCCCGCGATCGTCATCCTCGAAGACATCGATCTGGTCGCGATGGAACGGCACGCGTCGCCCCAGCCGCTGCTGTTCGAGGTTCTCGACGCGCTGGACGGGCTCGACGGCGACGCCGACGTGGCGTTCGTCATGACCACGAACCGTGTCGAAGTGCTCGAGCGGGCACTCGCCGAGCGCCCCGGGCGCGTCGACCTCGCTGTCGAAGTGCCGCTGCCCGCGCTGACGGAGCGGCGCCGGCTGTTCCGCCGCTACGCCCACAACCTGCCCTACAGCGACTCCGCGCTGAAGGCCGCCGCCGAGCACGCCGAGGGCACCACGGGTTCGTTCGCGAAGGAGCTCATGCGCCGCGCCGTGCTGCGAGCGGCCCGGGATGGGCGCGAGCCCCGTGAGGACGACCTCACGGCCGAGCTCACACGGCTGATGGACTCCCGCGCTCAGCTGACCCGCTCGATGCTCGGCTCGGCGACGGATGGGGCCTCGCACACACCGCCGAACGGCCACCAGGCGGCGAGCTTCGGCTGGTTCGCCGGCTCGTAGCCGGCTCGTAGCCGGCGCGGCAACCGCGGTCGCCGCTGCTGCGGCACAGCGAACGCGGCACCACGTGCTGAGATGGAGAGGTGACCACGCCCGAGAACGCGCTCTCGCTCACCATCATCGGAACCCCCGACTTCGGCAGCGAGGTGCTGAAGGCGCTGTACCGCATCACGGGACGCTCCACTGTCGAGCTGCGCCGCGCGATCCGCGGTGGCGAGCCCGTGTACACAGCAGCACTGTTCGGCAACGACCACATCCAGGTCGTGCCCCGCCTCGAGAAGACCGCCGATTACCTCGAGGGCATCGGGGTTCCGTTCACCGTCCACGAATGGGCCGACGGCGAGCGCGAGCAGATCTCGATCGACGTCATGCGGCAGATCATCGAGGCCGCCGAGGGCGAGTACCGCTGACACCGCCCCTCGCGCGAGGTGGCGTGGCCCGCGCGGCCCGCGCGGCCCGCGACATCGTGACCCACTAGTGTGGGCACCAGGCCAGGTCCCACATCTTTCGGCCGTGTCACACAGGCATCCCCAGTGCCGAGCCTTCCCCCCAATGGGCGCGTGACATGCGCGGGACAGGCCGAGGTCCCTCGGACGCTACAGGCTCTAGCTGCAACGTCCGAGGGACCGTCCGTGCGCGGGGGGAGCGCAGGGGAAATCAGCAGCCCAGCCCCAGAGTTCCCCAGTCCGAACGCCCGCGCTGTGATCGGTTCCCAGGATCACGGCGGGCTGCCCGTGGGGCTCACCCTATCGCGTCCACGCTGCAGGGGACAGCATCGCGCAACGGACTGCTCGCCACGCACGTTCACTCCCGCGGTCTGCCGCGATCGGTCGCGGATGCGCTACTGTCCACGTCACACGGACCCACGTCGGAGAGGACCGGGATGACAGCGGAACCCGCGCCCGACGCCGCCTCCAGGGCGCGTTCGCGGTATCGCGGCATCGGCATCGTTCTGATCGGCATGAGCGGCGCGATCTGGTGGCCGGCCTTCACTCTCGGAGCGTGGCACACCCTGTTCTTCGACCAGCTCCTCACCGTCTGGGTGGTCGCGACGGCAGGGTTCGTCGTGGTCCTGATCCAGCCGGCGCGGCCTCGCGTGAAGGTCGGCCGCGCCGTCGCGCTCATCGTCCCGTCGCTGTGGCTCGTGCTCTCGTTCACGAGCGCCCCCGCCGCGGACGACATCTGGGGCAACCTGTTCGACGTGCTCGCCGTCGTCGTCGGACTCGCGGGCATCCCGTTCACCCTGTGGGTGGTCGTGCGCACCGTGTGGCCCGATGTCATCGCCGACTACTCCCCCGTCGCGAGGCTCGGAATCTTCGCGATCGTCGCGGCCATCGCCCTCGCATCGTTCGTGCTGGGCCTCAACCAGAGCAGCTTCCTCACGTGCGAGGACTTCACGCTCAGCGGCAACTCCGAGCCGCCGGGCTGCGTCCACGTCGACGACTCCGCGACCCCCTAGCGTGTCTGCGGTCGGGCGATTCGGATGACGGATGCTGCGGCCCGCAGCATCCGTTCTCATACGGGTCCTGCGATCAGGCGAGCCGCATCGTCGCCTCCGGCCGTGCCGCAAGCCCGGCGGCGGTGCGCACGATCGTCTGCTGCATCACGTCGACGGCGGAGGTCGGGGCCATGTCGGTGACCCGCGCGATGCTGATGGTGCGCGTCAGTGTCGGGTCCGAGAGCCGCACCGACCGCAGCCCGGAGCGCTCGATGAGCACCATCGCGGGCACGATCGCGACGCCGATCCCCCGCTCCACGAAGCGCAGCACGGCGTCCATCTCCGCACCCTCGATGACGGTGTGCGGCGTGAGTCCCGCCGCGGCGAAAGCGGCATCGGTGGTCGCGCGCAGGTCGTAGGTCGAGCTGAAGACGACCTGAGGCAGGGCGGCGACATCGCCGAGGCCGATGCTCTCTCGCGCCGTGAGGGGCGGTGCGCTGCTCGACGAGATGACGACGAGCTCTTCGACGAGGAGCGGCGTGACGGTGAACCTCTCCGCGGACGCTGCGTCCGACGTCGTGATGAGCGCGAGGTCCAGCTCGCCACCGCCCAGGTCGTCGAGCAGGCCGCGCGAACCGCTCTCGGTGATGTGCAGCTCGATTCCGGGATGCGCGGCGTGGAAGACGCTCAGCACCTCGGCGACGAGGCTGACGCAGAGGGTGGGCGTCGCGCCGAGACGCACGCGCCCACGCCGGAGGCCGGCCAGCTCGTCGAGTTCACGGCGAACGGATGCCGCGTCGGCAAGCATCCGGCGGGCAAGGGGCAGCAGAGACTCGCCGGCGACCGTCAGCGTGCTGCCCGCGCGAGCGCGGTGGAAGAGCTCCGCCCCCAGGCTCTGCTCGAGCGTCGAGATCTGACGGCTCAGCGACGGCTGCGCGAGGTGGAGATGCTCGGCGGCGCGGGTGAAATTGCCCAGCTGCGCCACCGTGACGAAGGCGCGGAGCTGCTCGAGATTCATATAAATAGCGTATCGCTATCGATATGACCATGAATATGCATTGGAGTAATCGAAGCGAACTGCTTAGCGTGTCTGACGTGAACCCCGCAGAACGCCAGCTCTCCACCACCGTCCTCGTCATCGGCACCGGCGGCTCCGGTCTTCGCGCTGCCATCGAGCTCGCCGAAGCCGGCGTCGACGTGGTCGCGCTGGGCAAGCGCCCGAAGTCCGACGCCCACACCTCCCTCGCCGCCGGCGGCATCAACGCCGCCCTCGGCACCATGGATGCCGACGACAGCTGGCAGCAGCACGCTGCCGACACGCTGAAGGAGAGCTACCTGCTCGCCAACCCGCACACCGTCGAGATCGTCACGTCCGGCGCCGCGCGCGGGATCGACGACCTCGAGCGGTACGGCATGCCGTTCGCCCGGGAGGACGACGGCCGCATCTCGCAACGCTTCTTCGGCGCGCACACGTACCGTCGCACCGCGTTCGCGGGCGACTACACGGGGCTCGAGATCCAGCGCACGCTGATAAACCGCGCCGCGCAGCTGCAGGTGCCGATCCTCGACACCGTGTACGTCACGCGCATCCTGGTGAACGACGACGGCGCGGTGTTCGGCGCGTACGGGTTCGACCTCGAGGACGGCACGCGCTACCTGATCCACGCCGACGCGGTGATCCTCGCCGCCGGCGGGCACAACCGCATCTGGCGACGCACGTCCTCGCGACGCGACGAGAACACCGGCGACTCCTTCCGCCTCGCCGCTCTCGCCGGCGCCCGGATCCGTGACGCGGAGCTCGTGCAGTTCCATCCCTCCGGACTGCTCGAGCCCGACGACGCCGCCGGCACCCTCGTCTCCGAGGCG
>JAVBUG010000237.1:0-10213 GCA_031555515.1 Microbacterium sp.
CGGACACGGGCCTAGCCTAGTGAGGAACGGCACGCGTACAATCGAGCCACCGAAGTACAGAGGGGGATGCATGCCACTCTCCGAACAGGAGCAGCGCCTGCTGGACGAGATGGAACGCCATCTCATGCGCAACGACGCGGATGTCGTCAGCGCGCCCCGCGACGGACGCACCCTGAGCTATCGCAACATCGTGTACGGCACGATCCTCGTGCTGCTCGGACTCGGCGGTCTCATCGTCGGGGTGTCGCAGCAGTTGATCGTCGTCGGCGTCATCGGTTTCGTCGTGATGCTGGGCGGGGTCCTCCTCGCCGTCACGCCGGGCCGTGGCCCCGGCAAGGTGAGAGTCGAACCCGACCGGCCCGCCAAACCCCAGAACAGCTCTTCGTTCATGGATCGCATGAACGACCGCTGGGACAAGAGGCAGGAGGAGCGCTGAGCGTCCCCGCCGCCTGAACCGGCACGAGAAGCACCGACCTTCGGGTCGGTGCTTTTTTTTTGCCCTCGCACCGCCCCTACATGCCGCCGGGAGGGGAGTAGGGGAGCGCCAGATCACAAATCGGTAGCGAAGTGGAGGAGAGTGGAGTAAAGTGGCGCACAACCCGGGGGGCCGGACGAAGGGGGTGTGATGTACCGATGCTTTTGGGCACGCACACACCCAAGCTCGATGACAAAGGGCGCGTCATCCTCCCGGCGAAGTTCCGCGACGACCTTGGTGGGGGTGTCGTCGTGACGCGCGGACAGGATCGCTGCCTGTACGTGTTCAGCGAGAAGGAGTTCGAACGGGTGCACGACCGCATCCGCGAGGCGCCTCTTGCGAACAAGCAGGCGCGCGACTTCCTGCGCATGTTCCTCTCCGGCGCGAGCGCCGAGAAGCCCGACAGTCAGAACCGCATCACGATCCCCCCTCCGCTGCGCGCATACGCCGGCCTGGAGCGCGACCTCGTCGTCACCGGCGTCGGCGCCCATGCCGAGATCTGGGACGCCTCGGCGTGGAACACCTACGCCGAGGCCAACGAAGAGAGCTACGCCGAGCTGGAGCAGGAGGTGATTCCGGGCCTGTTCTGAGCCCTCGGCCGTGACTCCCAGCTGCTCGTGCCCTGACGCCACTTCCCCGGCGCCAGGTCGGAGCGGGTGGGGATCAGGGCCTGGGGACCAGGACTGCCAGGTGATTATGAACCTGCGCGACATCCACACCCCGGTCATGCTGGAGCGCTGCATCGAGCTGCTGGCTCCCGCGCTCGAGCGCGACGGCGCTGTCTTCGTCGACGCCACGCTCGGCATGGGCGGGCATTCCGAGGCGTTCCTGCAGCGCTTCCCGAAGCTCCAGCTCGTCGGCCTCGACCGCGACACCGACGCCCTCCGCATCGCGGGGGAGCGGCTCGCACCCTTCGGCGACCGCGTGCATCTCGTGCACACCGTCTACGACGGCATCGCGGATGCGGTGAGAGCCAGCGGGTTCGCCGCGGCTGACGGCATCCTGTTCGATCTGGGCGTCTCGTCGCTGCAGCTCGACGTCGCCGACCGCGGGTTCGCCTACGCGCAGGACGCGCCGCTCGACATGCGCATGGACCAGTCGGCCGGCACGACCGCGGCCGACATCCTCGCCACCTACGGCGAGGGCGACCTGCGGCGCATCTTCGAGCGCTACGGCGAGGAGAAGCTCGCGGGCCGCTACGCCCGCGCCATCATCGCCGCACGCGCCGAGGCGCCGATCGATCGGTCCGGCCGGCTGGTCGAGATCCTGCAGGCGGCGACCCCGGCCGCGGTGCAGCGCACCGGCCACCCTGCCAAGCGCGTGTTCCAGGCGCTGCGCATCGAGGTCAACCGCGAGCTGTCGGTTCTCGAGCGCGCGGTGCCCTCGGCCCTCGGCATCGTGCCGGTCGGCGGCCGCATCGTCGTGCTGTCGTACCAGTCCCTCGAGGATCGCCTCATCAAGCGCGCCTTCGCCGAGGCTTCGGCGTCGACCGCGCCGAAGGGGCTGCCGGTCGAGCTGCCCGAGCACGCGCCCAAGTTCCGACTGCTCGTCAAAGGTGCCGAGCTCGCCACCGAAGAGGAGCGCGCGGTCAACCCGCGTGCGACGCCGGTGCGCCTCCGAGCCGCTGAGCGCGTGAGGCCCGAGCACGCGGAGGCTGCCTCATGAGCACGATCGCGAACGCCGTGACCACCCGCCTCGGCAGGGCGGTCGCTCCGGAGAGGACGGATGCTCCGCGCCGCCGCCTGCGGGTGCTCGACGCGCCGGCCCGCCGGCGTCGCCCGAAGCTCTTCTACGGCATCGTCGCGGTGCTGGGGGCGTTCCTCATCGGTGCCGCCCAGATGTCGCTGTCGATCATGACGACGCAGGGGACGTACGAGATCGCCGCCCTCACCAAGGAGCAGCGAGACCTCACCTATGAGAAGCAGATCCTCTACGACGACGTCGCGGGGCTCAGCTCGCCGCAGTACCTGGCGGCGAACGCGGCGGCCCTCGGCATGGTGATCAACGAGGCACCCAGCTATCTGCGGCTGAGCGACGGAGCGATCCTCGGTCCGTCCGAGGTCGCGATGGGCACGTCGTCGGTCGACGCGATCGGCCGCGGATCGGTGCCGAACGCGCTGATCACCAACACGCCCCTCGTCACCGTGCCCGACGCGACGATCGACGGGCTGCCGGTGGAGGTCGCCGAGACGCCTGACGGCGGAGTCGGCAACACTCCGCCGCCGCTCACGGACGGACTGCCCACCCCGAGCACACACTGAGACGACGACGCCGAGCCGAGAACCGATCGAGACGCCGAGCACGAGGCGCAGAGCACGAGACGCAGATGACGACACGAAGCACGAGAAGCCCCCGCCGCCGAACCGTCGTGGCCCTCGCCGTCGTCCTGGCAGTGCTGGCCGGATTCATCGTCCGGCTCGTCGACATCCAGGTCGTGAACGCCGACGACCACATCAAGGACTCGCTCGACGTCGCGTTCGCCCAGAAGCAGACGCTGTACGGCACGCGCGGCGCGATCGTCGACGCCAACGGGCAGACCCTGGCGGGCAGCATCCTCCGCTATGACTGCCAGCTGTCGCCGCTGCTCATCACCCAGATCGACGAGCAGGTGCTCGAGAAGAAGTCGGACGACCGGCTCTGGGCGGAGGTGTCGGACGACGTCGCCGGGATCACCGGCCAGACTCCCGAGGAGGTCCGCGCGATCGTGGGCACGGCCCTCGCGGCGGACCCGAACTCGCAGTACGCGGTGCTCAAGACGGGCGTGTCGACCGAGCAGTTCCGCGCGCTCATGGACCTGGACGTCCCGTACATCGCGTGCATCTCGCATCCCGCCCGCACGTACCCCGACGGGGCGGTGGCCGGTAACCTCATCGGCTTCGTCGGCTCCGACGGCACGCCGCTCGAGAGCCTCGAGCAGTCGCAGAACGCGTGCCTGGCCGCGACGAACGGCACGCGGACGTACGAGAAGGGCAAGGACGGCGTCGTCATCCCGGGAACCGAACAGGAGACGCCGGCCACGGACGGCGGCACGCTGCAGCTGACCATCGATCGTGACCTGCAGTGGTACATGCAGCAGCTCATCGCCGAGCAGACGCAGACGATGGCCGCGCAGCGCGGTGCGATCCTCGTGTACGAGGTGAAGACCGGAAAGGTGCGCGCCGCAGCCGAGTACCCGACCGTCGACCCGAACGACTACGCCGCCGCCGAGGTCAAGGATCGCACCAGCAGCATCTTCCTCGGGACGTTCGAGCCGGGATCGACCTTCAAGGGCCTGACCGCCGCGACCGTGATCGACGCCGGCGGCCAGACGCCCGCCTCCACCGTCGTCGCGTCGAGCCTCGAGAACTTCGACGGCGGCGCACGCGTGCGCGACTCGTTCCAGCACCCGGCGTACACCTACACGCTCACCGGCGTGCTCATCGATTCGTCGAACGCGGGCATCTCGAAGTTCAGCCAGAAGGTCGACAAGCAGACCCGCTACGACTACTTCAAGCGGTTCGGCATCGGCGACAGCACGGCCTCGGGCTACCCGGGCGAGCAGCAGGGCCTCATCTACCCCGCGGACCAGTGGGGCGCGCAGACGACCCTCAACACCTCGTTCGGCCAGGGCGTCACGACGACCATGCCCGAGCTCGCCCGCGCGTACGGGGCGATCGTGAACGGCGGCGTCAAGATGCCGCTGCAGATCATCGAGTCGTGCACGAAAGCCGACGGCACCGTCGTCGAGCCCGAGGTGGCGGAGCCCGAGCGGGTCATCAGCGAGGGCACCTCCGCCGAGATGCGCGAGATGCTCGAGAACGTGTTCCTGCAGGCGCCGTACGCCAAGACTGTCGCGATTCCCGGCTACCGCCTCGGCGGCAAGACGGGAACAGGCGAGAAGAGCGACGGCAACGGCAACTACAAGGCCGGCGTCTACTACACGACGATGGTCGGCTTCGCCCCCGCCGACGACCCCGAGTACGTCGTCGTCGTCACGCTCGACGAGCCGACGAAGGTAACATCGTCTGCGGCCAACGCGACCGCGTTCCAGAAGGCCATGACCCAGGTTCTGAAGACCTACCGCGTCATGCCCTCGACGACGTCGCCGGAGCTGCTGCCCAAGTTCGGGCAGTGACCCGAGCTAGCGGAGTTTTCCCCACATGATCGCGCTCAACATCGCCCAGATCGCCCATGCCGTTTCGGGCGAGGTGCACCTCGCCGACGGCGACACCCTCGACACCGTCGTGTCGGGGGCCGTCGACACCGACTCCCGTCTCATCGAGCCCGGGGGCGTCTTCGTCGCCAAGCCCGGCGAGGAGACCGACGGACACCTGTTCGTCGGCGCCGCCGTCGAGAGGGGCGCCGCCCTGGCCCTCGTCGAGCGGCGGGTCGAGGCATCCGTCAGCCAGATCGTCGTGGCGGACGTCGTCGAGGCCATCGCGGCACTCGCGCGCGAGGTCGTGAAGACGGTTCGGGATGCTGGTGACCTGCGCGTCGTCGGCATCACCGGGTCGAACGGCAAGACGACGACGAAGAACCTGCTCGCCCGCATCCTCGAAGGCGAAGGCGAGACCGTTTCGCCCAAGGCGTCGTTCAACAACGAGGTCGGTGCGCCGCTCACGATGCTGCGGGTCACCGGCACCACGAAGTACCTCGTCAGCGAGTTCGGCGCGAGCGCGCCTGGCGAGATCGCCCGCCTCGCGGGACTCGTCGACCCCGATGTCGGCGTCGTGCTGATGGTCGGCATGGCGCACGCCGGCGGGTTCGGCGGGATCGAGGCGACCTTCCACGCGAAGTCGGAGCTCGTGCGCGCGCTGAGCGCCGGGGGAGTGGCGGTGCTCAACGCCGACGACGCGCGCGTCGCCGCGATGGCGCCGATCGCCGCCGAGCAGGGCGCCTCGGTGCGCTGGTTCGGCCGCGGGCCCGCCGCCACCGATGTGCGTGCCGACGACGTCGTGGTCACGGCATCCGGAACCTCGTTCACCGTGACCGCCGACGGCGTCTCGCTGCCGCTGCGCCTGCGGGTGCTGGGCGAGCACCACGTCATGAACGCGCTGGCCGCGATCGCCGCGGCCACGACCCTGGGCGTCTCGCTCGCCGACGCTGTCGCGCGCCTGGAGACCGTCGAGATCGCCGAGCGGTGGCGCATGCAGCCTCTCGGATCGGATCGCGTGCGGATCATCAACGACGCGTACAACGCGAGCCCCGACTCGATGGCCGCGGCCCTGCGCACCCTCGCGCAGATCACCGGCCCCGATGAGCGCACCGTCGCCGTGCTCGGTGCGATGAGCGAACTCGGCGAGTACGCCGAGGAGGAGCACGACCGGGTCGGCCTGCTCGCGGTGAGGCTCGGCATCCAGCGCATCGTCGTCGTGGGCGACCCGGCGCGCCGCATGTTCCTCGAGGCCGTCGCGCAGGGCTCGTGGGACAACGAGGCCGTCTTCTTCTCCACCGCCGACGAGGCGTTTGAGTACCTGCAGGGCGAGCTGCGCGACGGCGACCGCGTGCTCGTGAAGTCGTCGAACTCCGCCGGGCTCCGGTTCCTCGGCGATCGTCTGGGAGAATCGTTCTCGTGAGATCACTCCTTACCGCGGCGGCGATCTCGCTGGCATTCACCCTCTTCCTCACCCCCGTGTTCCTGCGGCTCTTCCGCAAGTGGGGCTGGGGCCAGGTGATCCGGACGCCGGAAGACATCCGCAACCCCAACCACCAGACGAAGCGCGGCACGCCCACGATGGGCGGCACGATCTTCATCGTCGGCACGATCGTCGGCTACCTGGTCGGGTGCTACGTCGGCAACAACCCGCCCACCGTCTCGGGCCTGCTCGTGATCTGGATGATGGTCGGCCTCGGCGCGGTCGGCTTCATCGACGACTACATGAAGGTGCGCCAGCAGAAGTTCATGGGCCTGAGCGGCTGGCGCAAGGTCGCCGGGCAGGTCGCGGTCACGGTGCCGTTCGGCATCGTCGCGTTGAACTTCCCCAACCAGTTCGACCAGACGCCCGCTTCGCCGTTCATCTCGGTGTTCCGTGACGTGCCGGCCCTGGGCTTCATGACCCTCGGGCTCATCATCGGCTGGATCCTGTACCTCGCGTGGATCACGTTCATCGGCGTCGCGTTCTCGAACAGCACGAATGTGACCGACGGCCTCGACGGCATGGCCGCCGGCGCGGCGATCTTCGTCGTCGGCGCCTACAGCCTCATCGCGTTCTGGCAGTTCAACCAGGCGTGCTGGGGAGGCGACGCCCTCTCGGCGGCGGCCAAGGCCGCGTGCTATCCGACGCGCGACCCGTTCGATCTCGCCATCATCTCGGCGTCCTTCGTCGGCGCGCTCGTCGGGTTCCTGTGGTGGAACGCCCCCAAGGCCAAGGTCTTCATGGGCGACGTGGGATCGATGGCGATCGGCGGCGTCATCGCCGCGATGGCGATCCTCACCCGCACCGAGCTGCTCGCCGTGCTCGTCGCCGGCGTCTTCATCATCGGCCCCGGCTCGGTGATCCTGCAGCGCCTCTACTTCAAGATCACGCGCGGCAAGCGGCTGTTCCTCATGAGCCCGTTCCACCACCACCTCGAGCTGCGGGGCTGGTCCGAGGTCACGATCGTCGTGCGCATGTGGATCATCGCCGGACTCCTGGCGGTGTCGGGCGTCGGATTCTTCTACGTCGAATGGCTCTCTCGCACATGACCTCGGATCGCCTCCGCGCCCTCCCCACCTGGAACGCCGACTGGAAGGGCCTGCGGGTCGCCGTGCTCGGCCTGTCGGTCACCGGCTTCTCCGTCGCCGACACCCTCGCCGAGCTCGGCGCCGACGTGCTCGTCGTCACCGAGAAGGCCGACGAGGAGTATGAGCGCCTGCTCCCCGTGATCGGCGCCCGCTTGTGGGTGGGACCGCTCGAGTCGGTGCCGGCCGAGCTCGTCGACTTCGCGCCCGAGGTCGTCGTGGCATCGCCGGGCTTCGCGCCGCAGCATCCGCTCATCTCCTGGGCGCGCGAGAGCGACATCGCGCTCTGGGGAGACGTCGAGCTCGCGTGGCGCGTGCGCGACAAGGTGGTGCGAGCGGACGGCACGCCCGCCGACTGGATCCTCATCACCGGCACGAACGGCAAGACCACGACCACGCGGCTCACGGCCACGATGCTCGTCGCGGGTGGCCTGCGCGCCGCGCCCGTCGGCAACATCGGCACGCCGGTGCTCGACGCGGTGCGCGACCCGTCCGGGTTCGACGCGCTGGTGGTCGAGCTGTCGAGCCATCAGCTCTGGTACCTCGGGCTGCAGGACTCGCCCGAGCCCCTCTCGCCGCACGCCGCGGTCTGCCTCAACCTCGCCGACGACCACCTCGAGTGGCACGGATCCTTCGAGGAGTACCGGGCCGCCAAGGCGCACGTGTACGACAACACCCGCGTCGCCTGTGTCTACAACAAGGCGGATGCCGCCACCCAGGCGATGGTCGAGGACGCCGAGGTCGTCGAGGGCGCCCGCGCGATCGGCTTCGACCTGGGCGTGCCGGGCCCGAGCGACCTGGGAGTCGTCGAGGGCATCGTGGTCGACCGGGCCTTCCTCGAGGACCGGCACAAGAGCGCCCTCGAGCTCACGACGGTCGAGGAGCTCGCCTCGCTCGGGCTGGCCGCGCCGCATGTCGTCGCGAACATCCTCGCGGCGTCGGCGCTTGCGCGATCGCTCGACGTCGCGCCCGCCGCGATCCGCGACGCGCTGCGCGGCTTCCGCCTGGACCCGCACCGCATCGAGGTCGTCGCGCGCCACGAGGGTGTCACCTGGGTCGACGACTCGAAGGCCACCAACCCGCACGCGGCGGCCTCGTCGCTCGCGGCCTACCCGGGAGCCGTGTGGGTCGTCGGCGGACTCCTCAAGGGCGTCGACATCACCGAGCTCGTGGCCGGACGCGGGGCCACTGCGAAGGCGGCGATCGTGATCGGGGTCGAGCGCGCAGCCGTGGTGGCCGCGTTCGAGCGACACGCGCCGACGGTGCCCGTGTTCGAGGTCGACGCCGATGAGACTGAAGAGGTCATGGCGCAGGTCGTCGAACTGGCGGCAGGGGTGGCGCGTGACGGGGACGTGGTCCTTCTCGCTCCCGCTGCCGCATCCTTCGACCAGTTCGCGTCGTACGCGGACCGCGGCCGCAGATTCGCTGCGGCGGTGAGGGAACGGATCGGAACGGGGGACCCGGGTGACCACGACGCAGCCGCCTCGGATCCGACCGACGCGCCCCGCCCCGACTTCGGCGACGACCAAGACCGAGGCTGACAAGCCTCCCCGACGCGGGCTCGCCGCCCGCGTGTCGCTCGGACGCGTGTTCGCGCCGGTGCCGAGCGAGTTCCTGCTCATCGCCTCGACGACGCTGCTGCTGACGGTCTTCGGACTCGTCATGGTGCTGTCGGCGACCTCCGCGACGGCGACGGCCGCGGGCGAGGCGCCGTGGGAGATGGTGCTCAAGCAGGTCGTCTTCGCCGTCATCGGCGTCCCGCTGATGTTCATCGCGAGCCGGTTGCCGGTCACGTTCTGGAAGAAGATCGCGTGGCCCGCGCTCATCTTCGGCGTCGCGTTCCAGCTCCTGGTGTTCACGCCTCTCGGGCACGGCGCCGACGGCAACCGCAACTGGATCATCATCGGCGGCTTCCAGGCGCAGCCCTCGGAGTTCCTGAAGCTCGGTCTCGCGCTGTGGGTCGCCTTCGTGCTGTTCCGCAAGCGCACGCTGCTGACCAAGTGGCAGCACGTGTTCATCCCGCTCGTCCCGGTGGCGGGTCTCGCGATCGCGACGGTGCTCGCCGGCGACGACCTCGGCACGGCGATGATCCTCGTGCTCATCGTGCTGGGCGCGCTGTTCTTCTCCGGCGTCAAGCTGCGCATCTTCGTGCTGCCCGCGATTCTCGCTGCGGGCGCGGTGGCGTTCCTCGCGGTGACGAGCCCCGACCGCATGCGCCGGTTCATGAGCTTCCTGAACCCGAACTGCCTCGACGACTACTTCAACGACTGCTACCAGCCGCTGCACGGCATCTGGGGTCTTGCGAGCGGCGGGATCTTCGGCCTCGGCCTCGGCAATTCGCGCGAGAAGTACGACTGGCTCCCGGCCGCCGCGAACGACTACATCTTCGCGATCGTGGGCGAGGAGCTCGGCCTCATCGGCTGCGCCGTCGTGCTGGCGCTGTTCGCACTCTTCGCGGTCGGCGCGTTCCACGTCATCCGCAAGACCGACGACCCGTTCGTGCGCATTGCCGCCGGCGGCATCACGGTGTGGATCGTCGGCCAGGCGCTCATCAACATCGGCGTCGTGCTGCGCGTGTTCCCGGTGCTCGGCGTGCCGCTGCCGTTCATGTCGCAGGGCGGCACGTCGCTCCTCTCGGTGCTGCTGGCGTGCGGGGTGCTGCTCGCGTTCGCGCGTTCGCTGCCGGCATCCGTGGCTCGCCGCGAGGCTGCGATCGCTTCGGCGCGCGCGGCGCGCGAGCGCGCGAAACTTCGCGCCGTCCGCTGAGTCGGGTTGCCGCCGGGAACGCGCGTCGGGCCTGGGTTTGGGCGCGATCTCTCCGTTGGGGCGGAGTTTCTGCGCCCCAACGGACGAATCGCGCCCCAAAAACCCGAGCAACCCCGGGTTGGGGCGCGTCCCGTGCGTTCGGGGCTCACGCTGCGCGCCCGAACCGTCGTGGTGCGCCCCGACGCGCGTCGGGCCGTTTGGGGCGCGATCTCTCCGTTGGGGCGGAGTTTCTGCGCCCCGACGGACGAATCGCGCCCCAAACCCGAGCAACC
>JAVBUG010000316.1:0-19609 GCA_031555515.1 Microbacterium sp.
GGCAGCGACGGCGCGACGCCCGGCTTCGTGGAGACCTCGACCGGCGCGGGCGCGGCCGCGTCCCGGGCGTAGACCTCCCACTCCGACACCGACACGGAGTGGAAGTACGCCCCGGTGGCCTGGCCGGCGAAGGTGGCCCGCAGCGCTGTCGTGGTGACGGGCGTGAAGCTCGCGGTGAGCCACGTGTTGACCGTCGTCGGGTAGGTCGCGCCTTCGACCGGCCGCCAGTCGCCGGCGCCGTCGAGGTACTCGAGCTTCCACGACGCGGGCGTGCGGATCCAGTTGGAGTCCTGGTGGAACTGGATGCCGACGGAGCCCGTTCGCACCGGCGTCGACCACTGGTACGACACCCAGTCGGTCTCGTTGGCGCTCGTCGTGCCCCGGTAGTTGCCCCACTGGTCGGGCGGCAGCAGCGCGGTCGTCGCGCGGAACCCGTCGTTGACGGCGCCGAGACGCATCGGCGGCTGCTCGGTGAACGAGGCCTTCGCCTGCGCGTCGAGAGCGAGGTTCGCCGACGGGATGAGCGCGGGATCCTTCGCGAGGGTCTGCGTCACGGGGAGGATCTTCGCGCCGTCCCACTGCACCTCGTCGATGGCGACCGAGCGGCGGAAGTGACCTCCGTCCGCAGCATCCTTCGTGTGATAGGTGAGGTACGACTTCCCCTCGAAGTCGATCAGCGACGGATGCACCGTCGTCGCCGACGTGCCCGACAGGATGATGCCCTGGTAGGTCCACGGACCCGTCGGGCTCGCGGACGTCGCGTACGCGATGCACGCCTGGTAGTTCGACGGGGTGCAGTCGCTCCCGCCGGCCTTCCAGTCGTACAGCAGGTAGTACTGCCCGTTCTTCGCGAACACCCAGGGCGCCTCGTAGAACGAGGTGAGGCCCGACATCGTCGAGATGGCCCCGTCCAGCGCGGTCATCGACGACGTGAGCTTGACCACCCGCGCGACGCCCCAGGAACCCCAGTAGAGGTAGACGGTGCCGTCGGCGTCGGTGAAGACGTGCGGGTCGATGACCTCCTGGCCGTTCGTGCTCGAGCCGAACACGTCCGACCACGTCACGAGCGGCTCGCCGACCGCGTCGGTCCACGGCCCGACGGGCGAGTCCGACACCGCCACGCCGATCGCCATGCGGTTCACCTGCGTCGTGTCCTTCGACTCGACCGGCACGTACCAGTAGTACCTGCCGTCACCGCCGCGCACAGCGTGGCCCGCATATGCCGCGTTGCCGGAGGCCCACGAGAACACCTCGTCGGGGTCGAGCGCGTCCTCGTAGACGTCCCACTCCCCCGACGCGACGTCGTCGGTCGCGAGCACCGCGTAGTCGTGCATCTCGAAGCCCGCCTGCTGGGGCGCGGCCTCGTCATGCCCGGTGTAGACGTACAGCCGGCCGTCCGCGCCCACGAGGGGGGCGGCATCCGCCGTGTACAGCGAGCCGTCCGAGATGATCGGGTTGCCGGCGGAGGTGACGGTCCGCGTCGGCGGCGGGGCGTCGGCAGCGGATGCCGCAGCCACCGCGCTCGTGAGGACCAGGGCTGCGGCGGCGACCGAGGCCACCGCAGCCCGCGTGAGGACGTGTTTCACCATCTGAACCACCTTGTTCGTCGGATCGATCGGATCAGCGCTTCGACTGGACCTGGACCGGCTCGGAAGCCACCCACTCGGTCGAGGCGAAGCCCTTCTGCGTTGCGCGCACCTCCACGACGACGGTCTTGCCGACGTCGGTGCCTCGCGGCGAGAAGGTGTCCTTCTTGGCGCCCGGGACGAGCAGCCCGTTGGAGCGCCAGCGGTACTCGAGCTTCGCGCCCTCGGGCCAGCCGCTGACGGCCGCCGTGAGCTTCGAGCCCTGTCGCGGAGTGCCCTCGATCGAGACCTGACCGGCCTCCAGCGCGGGCAGGGTCACCGGGCCCACGGGAGCGGACTCGGCAGACGCCGACAGCATGCCGTCGGCGAAGCCGGTCACGCGGACCACGACGCTCTTGCCGCCGTCCTTTGCGCGGGGCTGGAAGGTCGGGCCGTCCGCACCGTCCACGATCGAGCCGTCCACGAACCACTGGTACGCGTACGACACGTCGGCGGGCTCGAAGCCGGTGACGTCGGCGGTGAGCACGCCGCCGATCGTCGCCGATCCGGTGATCGAGACCGAGCCGGCCACGATCTGACGGGGCTCGTCGGACTCCTCGACCGTGATGGTCGCCTCGTACCGCTCGTCGCCGCGGCTCACCCGCACCGTGTACTGCCCGGCGTCGAGACCCTTCGGCAGCGCCGAGGTGTAGAGGACCCCCGCGCCGTTCGACCCGGTCGTCAGCGTGCCGAGCTCGATCCCGCCGGGCTCGAGCGTCACCGCGTAGTCGGCGTCGGCCGCGCCCTCGGTGAGGGTCACCGGGAACCCGGTGCCCGCGGTGACGGGGCCGGTCGGCACCTCGAGCGTGGGCTCGGCAGCCGCGGGGACATCGAGCACCTGCCACTCCACGATGCCGACATAGGCGGACGCGGGCTTGGTGAGCGTCGCACGCAGCGCGGTCGTCGTCACCGTCCCGTGCGTCAGCACGTCGAACTGGCCGAGCGTCGTGGTGTAGCCCGACGGGTCGGGCACCTCGACCCACGCGTCGCCGTCGCGGTACTCCAGCTTCCATGCGCTGGGCAGATCCATACCGCCTCCGTCGTCGAAGAAGAGGATGCGGCTGGTACCCACCGTGACCGGGTGCTCCCACGTGAGCTGCGCCCACTGCGTGTCGCCGGCGAGACCCCACGTGCCCCACGCGCTCGACTGCACCGTCACCGGGTGGTTCGCCACCCCGTCGTTGACGCCGGCCGCGCGGTTCCATGACGTCGAAGCCGAGACCGTCGCCGTCGCGTTGCCCGCGACGTTGAGCGACTGGCCGGGCTCACGCTCCGGCACCTCGATGGTCTTCTCCTCGGAGACGTTCCCGGCGACGTCGATCGCGCGGTACGTCACGGTGCCGGCGTCCGTCATCGTGACGGCCCCGGTGTACGTGCGCCATTCACCACCGTCGACCCGGTACTCGCGCTTCGCGAGCCCCGAACCGCCCTCGACCGCGGTGATCGTGAGGCTCCGCGTCGCGGTGTCGAAGGCCGCGCTCACCTGAGGCGCCACCGTGTCGATGCTCACGACGAGCGAGACCACCGCGGACACCAGGCCGCTGTCATCGGTCGCGCGAGCGCGGATGGTGGTGGCGCCCTGCGCCGTCACCTCGATCGGACCGCTGTAGGCGACCCAGTCCGTACCCGTCTGCACCTCGATCGCCGGCGACGCGTCGTCGTCGTCGACGGCTGCCGCCGACACCGTGACCGGTCCGGCGAACCAGCCGGACGCGGGCGCCGGGGGTTGGGTCGACAACGTCACCACGGGCGCCTGATCGGCCGTCGCACGCACCGTGACCGTGGCCGCGGGGCGCTTGTCGGTGCCCTCCACCACGCCCTCGACGGTGAACGTGCCGACCGCGCCGTATGAGGCCGGGTCGATCTCGTCCCAGTCCACCGGCAGCGACGCCTGGCCGCCGTCGTTGTACACGGCGATCACGCGGGCCGGCAGCACCGGAGCGGTGCCCCGGTAGGTCGCGACCTCGACGGGCTCGAAGGTGTTGATCTGCACCGCGGTGTTGGCGCGCACCCACACCGTTGCCCGGGCGAGCGTCGAGGTGCCCTCGACGAAGCCGAGCACCGGGAACGACGACTCGCCCGCATACGACGCCGGGTCGATCGCCTGCCAGCTGACGGTCCGCTGCTCACGTGTGCCGTCGGCGAAGACGACCTCCACCTCGGCGGGCATCGCGGGCGCGGTGCCCGGAACGGTGCGCACGGCCACCGACTCGACCGAGACCGGCGCCTCGGCGAGCGCCTGCCACTCCACGAGTCCCGGGTACGACGCGCCGTTGCGGACGAGCGGCGCCCGCAGCGCCGTCGTCACGACCGGCGCGTGGGTCACCGAGTTGAAGACGCCCGCAGTCGTGCCGTACGCGCTCGCGTCGGGCACGTCGCGCCACGTCGAGCCGTCGAGGTACTCGAGCTTCCACGACGACGGCGGGAGCACGCCATCGGGTGCGCCGTTGCTGTGGAACAGGATGCGGCTCTCGTCGACGCGCACCGGGTTCGCCCACGTGAGCGTCGCGGTGTACGCGTTGTTCGTCGACGCGGTGCCCCAGGTGGCCCACGCGTCGGTCTCGGCCGACACCGGGTACGGCGCGTTGCCGTCGTTGATGGCCGCGACACGGTTCCAGCCGGTCACGGCGGACGCCGAGGCCGTCGCGTCGACCGCGATGTTCGTCTTCTCGGTCTCACCGCCCGCCACGTCGACAGTGACGTCGCGGCTCGAGCTCAGCTCGCCGTCGCTCGCCGTGAGGCGGACGGTGTACGTGCCGGCCTCGGTGAACTGCACGACGGTGGTCGCGCTCGTCGGGCTCGCGAAGATCGCCTCGCCGCCCTCGGGGCCAGACACCAGCGTCCACGACGAATTCAATGCGAGCGACGGCAGGCCGTCGTCCGACACCGTGCCGATGAGGCGCGCCTGCGAGGGCTGCGCGAAGGTCGGGTCGACGTACGCGCTCACGCCGGGTGCGACGTTCGTCGACGGCGGCGCCTCGGCACCTGTCGCGCGCACCTGGATCTCCTTCAGACCCGTCCGCGCGCCGGCGGCGTGCGTGACCGTCAGCCGCACCTTGCTCGCGGTGACCTCGGGGAAGCGCACCACGTTGCCGTTGGCGGTGACGTGCGCGGGCGTGCGGGACTGCCCCGGCACCGCGACCCACTCGCCGCCCGACTCGTACTCGAGCCCGTACACCTGCGGCAACTCGTAGCCCGCGACCGTCGCCGACGTCGACGTCTTGTAGAAGTGCAGCCGCACCTCGTCGATCGCCTTCGCCGAGCCGAGGTCGACGACGAGGCTGTCACTCGTGTTCGGAGACCCGGCCGTGCCCCAGAACGGCTCGTTCGCGGTGGAGCCGTCCACGGCCCCCGCAGCGGCGCGCCCGTTCGCCGCGAACGTCGCCGTGACGGCGGCGCCCTCGGCCAGGTTCGGGGCGGAGCTGGTACCCGTCGTGATGTCGGCGCCCGCCTTCGCGAACACGTCCACGACGCGGGCGTCGTCGGTGAAGCGGATGTCGGCGGCCGTCGCCAGAGCGCCGGCCTGCTGCGTCACCACGGTCGCGCCGCCCTCCGGCAGCTCGACGGTGCCGGTCGCCGGGTCGTAGACGACATGTGCGAGGTCGCTGACGGTGAAGGCGAGCGCGCCGTCCAGGTACACCGAGTACCCGGCGGGCCCGCCGTAGGCCGAGCCGTCCTCGTCCCACACGACCGCGAGGTCGCGGTCGTGGTACCGGAGGTTGTCGGCCGCGAAGCTCGGCCAGCCGATGTCGATCGGGTCGAGCTCGATCTTCGCGTCGGCGCGCGAGCGCACGCCCATCGCGTCCTCGATCACGGTGAAGTTCGTCGCACCGAGGATCGTGTGATGGATCCATGAGCGGTAGCCGATCGATCCGCCGTCCTCAGCCGAGCCGTTCGACCAGAACTCGTTCTGGTTCGGCAGGCGGTTGTCGCCGTTCTGATAGTGCGCCCACGCGTTCCAGTACAGGAGCTGCTTGTACATCTCGGGAGTGATGTAGTCCTGCGGGTAGTCGCGCAGCACCGACGACATCATCCGGAACCACACCGTCGAGTTGATGACGGAGAAGTTGTTCGATCCCGGCCCGCCGTAGTCCGCCTGGTCGACCTGGTTCGCCGTGTAGAACGGGAAGACCGGGTACTGATCGGCGTCGGCGAACAGGCGCAGCGCCTCGACATACGGCTGGTCGTAGTCCGCGTCTCCGGGCTTGGGCATGAGGCCCACCGAGAACGGGTAGTAGTTGTTGATCTCCTTCCACGGGTTCAGCGCCCCGTCGGAGGTCATCCGGTGCTTGAGCAGGTTGCCCTTGAGGCCGACCTGGTCAGCGGTGGACTGCTCGGGCTCCCACAGGTACTCGAGCACCGCGGCCTTCACGCGCTCGGCGAGCGCGTCCATGTGCTCGGCGCCCTCGGTGTCGCCGGCGACGCGGTAGAACTCCGCGGCCGCCTTGGCGTTCGAGTAGAGGTATGCGCTCTCGGTGCGGTCCATGTTGGCGCTGTTCGGGCGCCAGTGGAACGACACGGCGTCGGCGTCGTTGCCGGTCATCGCGCCCCACGAGTACTCGATGAGGCCGTTGTCGTTGCCGTCGTATGCGTCGAGCAGGCCCTCGACGTCATCGCGCGAGTGGTCACCGAGCTTCTCGCCGATCGCGCCCGGGCCGCCGTGCAGCTCGTAAGCGCGCCAGGCCGCCTCGGTGATGTACTGCGTGTAGCTGTTGGACCAGTTGGCCGGGTCGCCGGGGTTATCGACGAACTTGCCGCCCTTCGACGTCTCGCCGACCGACACCGCGGGACCGTACGAGTACGCCGGGTCGCGGAAGTACTTGAGGTCGTCGACGAACATGCCGACGGTGAGCACGATCGCGTTGTTGTACCCCAGCACGCCTTCCATCGACGTCGGGAACTGGTAGTCGTTGCCCGGGATGTCGGCGTCGAGGAAGTTGTAGCGCATCAGCCACCAGCGGTAGAAGAGCGTCTTGTCGATGTTGTCCTCGGGGGTGTCGAGGTACGGGATGTTGTCGACCCACCACTGGTTGTACGCGCGCACGTGCTCGGTGTACGCGGCATCGGGGGCGAGGCCCCGGTAGTGCTCGTACTCGGTGGTCGAGGCCGGCACCTCCTCGGCGATGAGGCCGAGCTGCAGCTTCGTCGCCGCCGAACCGCCCGCGGGCACGTCGAGCGTCGCGACCAGCGAGCTGCCGTCCGCCGCGAAGCCGTCGCCCGACAGGCGCGGGAAGAGCGTCGTGAGCTGGTTGTACGCGCTCACCACGCCGACGAGCTCGTCGCCCTCGGCTCGCGTGGCGTGAGGGGAAGTGGCCGTGATCTTCACGGTGCGCGCGGTGGTGCTCGAGACACGGATGCCGGCGACCATGACGTTCTGGTCGGTGATGTACTTCGTCTGGGTCAGCGTGATGCCGCCGCCCGTGAACACCGAGCTGAAGTAGCTGGGCGTCTGGCACCGCTGCGCACTCTGTTCGGTGAGGGTCACGGGCGTGCCGTCGACCGTCACGGTGTACGCGAACCCATCGCCCTTGCCGGTGGTGTCGACGTACGCGGTGTCGCCGCGCCAGCCCAGGCCGGTGGGGTTGTGCGTCTTCATGAACGCGGTGCGGCCACGGGTGAACGCGACGGCGTTCTCGGTGCCGTCGAACATCGTGCCGGTGCGGGCGAGCATGCGGTCGAGCCAGAAGTCCTGGCCCGGCGCCGAGCCGGCACCGGCGGCGACGTCGGCGGCGAAGACGGACGACAGGTAGCCGCCCGGGGTGAACGCGACGCCGGTGTCGGGCACCGGGTCGTCCGACCCGACGAACGCCGGGTAGCCCAGAGTGCTCTGGGACACCTCGGCGCCGGGGATGGCGACCGCCGCGGGTGCTGCGGCGGTCGCCAGCAGCGATCCGACAAGGACCGAAACCGTTGATACCGCGATGAAAGTGGATGACCGACGGTGCCGGTCTGGGGACTGGGGGACGCTCACGATGGCTACCTCTCGACGCTGAGATCACGCGTGAGCGGCAGTTTGGCAGTGTCGGAGTCGTCAGCGCAATGGTTTTCGAGGATTTCGAAACTCGGTGCCCTGAACGGCGGAATCCCGCGTCAGCGACGTGGGATCGTCGACCCCCGGATGACGAGGCGGACCGGAAGGTGGTGCGTCCCCTCGCCGATGTCGACGCCGTCGATCGCGTCGAACACGCGTTGCGCCGCCTGGCGTCCGAGCTGCTGCAGGTTCGCGTCGATGCTGGTCAGCTGGGGCCGCGAGTTCGTCGACAGCACCTCCCAGTTGTCGTAGCCGATCACCGCGAGATCCTCCGGAACGCTCCGCCCGAGGTCGCGGGCGGTGTCGAGCACGCCGCGCGCGATCTGGTCGGAGCCGCAGAAGATGGCGTCCACTTCGGGGTGCCGCTGCAGCAGAAGGGCCGCAGCATCCCTCCCCCAATGCTCGGTCCACTCGGCGAACATCGGCTCGCCCACGAGTTCGAGCCCGGCGGCCTCGAGCGCCGCCCGCGCCCCCGCGATGCGGTCCTGCGCGGCGGCGTACGACGGGTCGCCCGTGATGTGGGCGATGCGGGTGCGCCCGCACGAGATGAGGTGCTCGACCGCCATGCGGCCGCCGGTGTAGTTGTCGGGGGTGAGCGAGAGGTCGCGGGGGTCGTCCGACGGCGCGTAGGCGTAGACGACGGGCACGGGGATCTCCTGCCCGAGCGAGGGCCGCGGGTCGGTCTGCCGGCCCACGACGATGATGCCGTCGACCCTGCGACTGAGCAGCGCCCGAAGGTGATGCTGCTCGCGGATCGCGTCGCCGCGCGCGTCGCACAGGAAGACGCTGACCTGCCCCGCGCCGAACGCGTCCTCGGCGCCCATCAGGATCGGGATCATGAAGCGGCCCTCGAGGTCGCTCGTCAGGAGCCCGACCGTGCCGGTGCGCCCGGCGAGGAGGCCTTTCGCCATCGCGTTGGGGGTGAACGACAGCTCGTCGGCGGCACGCAGGACTCGCTGCCTGGTGGCGACGGCGACGTCATCCCGATTGTTGAGCGCTTTCGACGCCGTCGCTATCGACACGCCCGCGCGCCGAGCCACATCGCTCAGGGTCGCGGCCTTGGAGCCGGTCTCGTTCGCTGCCACGGGCACCTCCTTCGGTGCTGAAACGTTATCGAAGAACCTACTTGACGTCATGATAATCCCCGCGATAACTTGCTCGAAATGGCTTTCGCTCATTTCGAGAGCCCCTGCACCCCACCGCAGCGGTGCCGACCCGATCGGCGTCATCCGCTCGAAGAAGAGCAAGAGGAGACAGTTGCATGATCACCACCCGACGTCGTGCCGCGCTGCGAGCGGCCACGGCCCTCGTCACGGCGGGCGCGCTCATCGGAGGCCTCGCCGCCTGCGCCGGCAGCGACACCCCCGCACCGGCCGAGTCCATCCCCGCTGAGGGCGTCGACGACGGCTCGACGCTGACGCTGTGGACTCGCGCCCCGATGGAGGCCCAGGCGAACCTCCTGGTCGACGCGTACAACGAGAGCCACGAGAACCAGGTCGAGCTGACGGTCGTCCCGAACGACGACTACGTCGCGAAGGTGGGCGCCGCCGCCGGCTCGGGCGGCCTGCCCGACCTCTTCGCCGCCGACATCGTCTACGTGCCCAACTGGGTGCAGCAGGGCCTGTTCGCCGACATCACCGAGCAGATCGACCAGCTCTCGTTCAAGGACGCGATCAACCAGGGCCACCTGTCGGCGGGCACCTACGAGGGCGCCGAGCACGTGCTGCCGTTCGTCCTCGACCTGTCGATGCTCATGTGGAACAAGGAGCTCTTCGAGGAGGCCGGCCTCGATCCCGAGAAGGCCCCCGAGACGCTCGCCGAGTTCGCCGACGCGGCGAAGGCGATCCAGGATCTCGGCAAGGAGGGCGTGTCGGGCACGTCGGCAGGCCTGAACTGCGGTGGATGCCTCGTCTTCACGTGGTTCCCGACCATCTGGGCCTCGGGCGACGAGGTCATGAACGAAGACGGCACCGAGTCCCTGCTGAACGGCGACGCGGCGCAGGAGGTCTACTCCACCTGGAAGGACCTCTACGACGCGGGTGCCGTCGCGCCGGGCTCGTCCGACGAGACCGGCCCGACCTGGGTCGCGGGTTTCCAGGAGGGCAAGGTCGGCATCATGCCGTACCCCGCGACGCTCCTCTCGGGCCTCGAGTTCGACGCGGGCGTGGCCGGCCTTCCGGGTGTCGACGGCGGCGCCTCGACGTTCGTCGGCGGTGACGGCATCGGCATCTCGAAGGACTCGAAGCTCTCGCCCCAGGCGTGGAACTTCCTCGCGTGGATGATGTCGGAGGACGCCCAGGTGCAGGTGCTCGCGAAGGAGGGCAACGCGGTCTCGCGCTCCGACCTCGCCGACAACGAGTACGCCGCCGAGGACCCGCGCCTCGTGACCATCAACGAGGTGGCCGGCCAGGGCGACACCCCCGTCGCGCTCCAGTTCCAGCAGGCGTTCAATGCCCCCGGCAGCCCGTGGCTGACGCTGGTGCGCAACGCCGTGCTCGAAGGCACCGACACGGTCGACGCCGACAACGACGAGATCACCGCGGTCCTCAGCCAGTGATCCACCCGGGCGGTGCGCGTCGCCCGGCGATGCGCACCGCCCTTTCTTTTCCCTCCCTCCCGCATTCCCCACCCGAAGGAGCGACGTGGCCTTCTCCACCGTTGCGCGCAGAGCGAGAGCACCGCGCAAGAACCGCCCGAGCCGGTCGGCCCTCGGCGGCCCCCTCCAGGGCTGGCTCTACGCCCTGCCGACGGCGCTCTTCGTGGTCGCCCTGTTCCTCATCCCGCTGCTGCTCGTGCTGCAGATGTCGGGGTCGGACTGGCCGCTGCTGCGCGGCAACCAGGGCTGGAACTTCCCGCAGAACTACACCGAGGCCGTCGACCTGCGGCTGTTCTGGGACTCCATCTGGTTCACGCTGAAGTACACGATCATCACGACCGTGCTCCTCATCGGCCTCGGCCTCGGCCTCGCGATGCTCGTCCAGGAGTCGACGGCGTGGAAGGGCTTCCTCCGCACGTCGTTCCTCATCCCCAGCGCGCTGGGCCTGGCCTCGGCATCCCTCCTCTTCTATGTGCTGTACTCCCCGTTCGCCGGGCCGTTCGCCGACCTCATGCAGAAGTGGGGCTTCACCTTCCTCGGCACGCCCGAGGGCGCGCTGTGGTCGACGGTGTTCCTCATCGTGTGGCGCTACGCGGGCTTCTACATGCTCCTCATGCTCGTGGGCCTGCAGGGCATCCCCGACGACGTCTTCGAGGCCGCCCGCATCGACGGCGCCTCACGCTGGCAGACCTTCCGGCACATCACCGTGCCGCTGCTGCGCCCCACCTTCGCGCTCACGATCGTGCTGTGCGTGACCGGGTCGCTGCTGGCGTTCGACCAGTTCTACATCCTCACCAAGGGCGGACCCGACAACAGCACCATGACCATCGTGCAGCTCATCTACAACGTCGCCTTCCAGGGCCGCAACGACCTCGGCATCGCCGCCGCACTGTCGGTCATCGTTCTCCTGGCGCTCATCGTCATCAACGTGATCCAGCTGCGGGCGTTCCGCAAGCCCGAGGAGGCGTGACATGGCCCTCACCGACACCACCTCGACCCGCACGATCGTCGCTCCCGACTACCGGCCGACGCGCCCCCGGCACGGCGCCGGACGCCTGGTGCTCGGCATCCCTTATGCCGTCTTCACCGGTGCACTCGCGATCATCTTCCTGTACCCGCTGGTGTGGACGACGATCTCGTCGTTCAGCCCGCAGGCCGGCTCCGCGCAGACCGAGGGGTGGGGCTTCGGCAACTACGTCTCGCTCGCGAACTTCCAGGCGGGCATCTGGGTCTACCTCGGCAACTCGCTCTTCGTCTCGCTGCTGACCGTCGTGCTGACACTCGTCACGTCGTTCCTCGGCGGCTACGCGTTCGCGCGATTCTCGTTCCCGGGAAAGAACCTGCTGTTCCTGCTCGTGCTGGCGATCCTGATGGTGCCGTACGCCACGCTGCTCATCCCGCTGTATGTGATCCTCAACGCGATCGGCCTCAACAACTCGCTGGTGGGCGTCGCGCTCGTGCTCACGATGTTCCAGCTGCCGTTCTCGATGTTCATGATGCGCATCTCGTTCGAGTCGATCCCGCGCGAGATGGACGAGGCAGCCCTCGTCGACGGCTGCAACAGCTTCTCGGCGCTCTGGCGCGTGCTGCTGCCGGCGGTCAAGCCCGGCCTCATCACGGTGGGCCTGTTCGCCTTCCTCACGGCGTGGAACGACTTCATCGCGCCCCTCATCCTCATCAATGACACGAACCGGATGACGCTGCCCCTGGCCGTCGCGAACCTCCGGGGTCAGGTGATGGGCGTCGTCGACTACGGCGCGACGGAAGCCGGCGTCGTCGTGCTCGCGCTGCCGTGCGTCGTGCTCTTCCTGGTGCTTCAGCGCCACTACGTCCGCGGATTCATGTCGGGAGCTTTCAAGGGATGACCATGCAGATCACCACCACCGCACCTCAGGCCCCCGTCGCGCCCTCGCGCGGCCGCCTGCGCCCGCTGGGCCAGGACGAGGTCCGCATCACCGGCGGATTCTGGGGCGACCGCCAGGCCGTCAACGCCGCGGACACCTTCGCGCACATCGGCGCGCGCCTCGAGTCCGAGGGGTGGCTCCCGAACTTCGACCTCGCGGTCTCCGGCGGGCTGCCCGAAGGGCGTCGCGGCCGCGAGTTCTCGGACTCCGAGATCTACAAGTACCTCGAGGGCCTCGCGTGGGAGATCGGCCGCACCGGCTCCCCCGCTCTCGAGGAACGCTTCCGCGCGGTCGTGGCGCGGGTCGCCGCGGCGCAGGAGGCCGACGGCTACCTCAACACCAGGTTCGGCCGCCCGGGTCAGGGCGAGCGCTGGTCCGACCTCGAGTGGGGCCACGAGCTGTACTGCCTCGGCCACCTGTTCCAGGCGGCGGTGGCGCGGGCGCGCACGCGGCCCGACGCCGACGACGGCCTGCTCGAGGTGGCGCGCCGCGCCGCCGACATGGTGTGCCGCGAGTTCGGCGCCGACGGGCGCGACGCGATCTGCGGCCACGCGGTCGTCGAGGTCGGCCTCGCCGAGCTCGCCCGTGTCACCGGGGACGACCGCTACCTCGAGCAGGCGCGGCTGTTCATCGAGCGCCACGGACGCGGAACCCTCCGCGACATCGAGTGGGGCCGCAAGTACTACCAGGACGACGTCGCGGTCCGCGACGCCGAGGCGCTGCGCGGCCACGCCGTGCGGGCGAACTACCTCGCGGCCGGCGCGGCCGACGTCGCGGTCGACACCGGAGACGACCAGCTGCTCGAGGCGCTGCGCCGCCAGTGGGACAACACTGTCGCACGCCGCACCTACATCACGGGCGGCCAGGGCTCGCATCACCAGGACGAGGCGTTCGGCGAGGACTGGGAGCTGCCCGCCGACCGCGCCTACTCCGAGACCTGCGCGAGCATCGGCTCGATCATGTTCTCGTGGCGCCTGCTGCTGGCCGAGGGTGACGTGCGCCACGCCGACCTCATCGAGCGCACCCTCTACAACGTCGTGGCGACCTCGCCGGCGCCCGACGGCCGGTCGTTCTTCTATGCCAACACGCTGCACCAGCGCGTGCCGGGCGTGCCGGCCGACCCCGACACCACCTCGCCGCGTGCCTCGTCGTCGCTGCGCGCACCGTGGTTCGAGGTGTCGTGCTGCCCGCCGAACGTCGCGCGCACGATGGCGAGCCTCGACGCGTACATCGCCACCGCCGACGACGAGGGCGTGCAGCTGCAGCAGTACGCGCCCGCATCGGTGCGCACCACGCTGCCCGACGGCCGGGTCGTCGCGTTCGACGTCGAGACGGACTACCCGGTGTCGGGGCGCATCCGCGTGATCGCGAGAACGGATGCTGCCGCCGACGCCGAATGGACGCTCACGCTCCGCGTGCCCGCGTGGGCCGAGGGTGCCCGCGTACGGGTCGTGCCGGCCGAGGGCGAGGTCGCGGGCGAGTGGGATGCCGCACCCGGTGCCGTCGAGGTGCGACGGGCCTTCCGCGCGGGAGACGTGGTCGAGCTCGACCTGCCCATGGCGCCGCGACTGACCGCCCCCGACGAGCGCATCGACGCGGTGCGCGGATGCCTGGTGGTCGAGCGCGGCCCGGAGGTGTTCGCCCTCGAATCCGTGGACCTCGCCGCCGCTGCCGTCGACGACGTCGCCCAGGTCGCCCTCGCGCCTGGCGCCGCGCCCGTCGAGCGGGACGGCCGGGTGTGGATCGACGTCGTGCGGCACGGCGAGAGCGACGCCGGGTGGCCGTACGGGGAGCCCGGCGCCGAGGCTGCGGGCGCAGCATCCGTGTCCGTCCCTCTCGTGCCGTATCACGAGTGGGCCGAACGGGGACCCTCGACGATGCGCGTGTGGATCCCCGCCGCCGGCTGAGCGTGCGACGGGCCTACCCGGCGCCCACGAGCTCGGCGACGCGCCGGAGGTCGTCGACGTCGGTCGTCGCGTGGACCGAGAATCGCAGACGGTCTTCGCCGTGCACGGTGACAGTAATGCCGTGCGCGGCGAGCCGGCTGCGGCGTCCGGCCGCCGACGCGTCGGGGCACCGCGCCACGACGATCCCTGCGCGATCGGCGGGCAGCCGCGGTGAGACGACGTCGATGCCCGCCGCGTCCAGCTCGGCGATGAGCGTCTCGACGCCTTTCGAGATCCGCCGTTCGAGGGCGGGCACCCCGACGTCGCCGATCAGCTCGAGCGCGCTCGCGAGCATGCGGGCCGCGGCAGGCGATCCGTTGGTGAGGCCGAGATGCTTCGCACCGCCGAGGACCGGATGCCGTTCCCCGTCGTACGCGGCGACGCGCTCGACGCCCGTCCAGCCGCTCAGTCGCGGTGCCATAGCGGCGAGCGCACGTGGCGACACGGCGACGAAACCGGTGCCCCAGCCCGCGCGCAGCCACTTCTGGCCGCCCGCGATCACGACGTCGGCGTGCGCGAACGGGAGGTCGACGGCACCGGCCGCCTGGATCGCGTCCACGATCAGCAGGCGGTCGCCGATGACCTCGCGGAGGCCCGCCAGGTCGGCGCGCCACCCGGTGCGGAAGTCCACCGCGCTCACCGCGACAGCGGTCGTCGCGGGGGTCAGCGCGGCGGCGACCCGCTCCGGGGTGACGGGCGACGTCAGGCGGTCGCCGGGCAGGTCGCGCACGCGCAGGATCCCGAGCTCCTCGGCGCGCCACCACGGGTACAGGTTGGCGGGGAACTCCCCCCGCGACACCAGCACCTCGGCGCCCGTCAGCGCGAAGGCGACGTGGAAGAGCCCGAGCGAGGTGCTCGGCACGAGGGCGATGTCGGCGGCCGGCATCGCGAGGAGCCGCATGACCTGCTCGCGCGCCGCGATGTCTTCGGCCACCTCGTCGACGTCCGCCGTGGCTGCGGCGCGCCAGAAGTCGGATGCCGCCTGGCACACGCTGCGGGACGGCGGGCCGAACCGCGCGAAGTCCAGGTGGCCGGGGGTGGGCTCGAACGCCGCGAGGTAGCGCTCCATCGGGGTGGCGCTCGCAGCGTGTTTCGCCGGTGTAAACATCGGACCTCCAGGATGACGATTCGGTCACAGCCGCGGCGACACGGGTCCGCGACAGGATAGAAAACTTCAGGTATTAGGTGCAGTTGTACATTGCACCGTCATGTTGTTTCATTGTTGAGTCACTCGACGCAACGGAGCAAGAGGAAGGAATGGTCGACCAGATGACCGCCAAGATGAGAGCCGCCGGACTACTCGCCGCCGGCATGACTGCAGCCCTGCTGCTGGCCGGATGCTCGGGAGGGACGACCTCCTCCACCCCCACCGACACCGCGTCCGGCGAGCCCCAGAAGGGCGGCACCGTGCACATGCTGCAGAACGCCGACTTCTCGTACCTCGACCCGGCCCGCGGCTGGGACGGTGGGGTGAACGCGTTCTACCGCCTGCTGTACCGCGGTCTCACCATGCAGGCCGCCGGCGACGCCGACGACCCCAACGCGATCGTGCCCGACCTGGCCGAGTCGCTGGGCGAGGCGTCCGAGGACGGCCTGACCTGGACCTACACGCTCAAGGACGACCTCGCGTTCGACAACGGCGACCCGATCACGTCGGCCGAGGTCAAGTTCGGCATCTCACGTGCGTGGGACCCGCAGATCGGCATCGGCTCGCCGTACCTCAAGAACGTCATCGACGCTCCCGCCGACTACGAAGGCCCCTACGTCTCGGGCGAGATCCCCACGATCGAGACGCCGGATGACAAGACGATCGTCTTCCACCTCAAGGAGCCCTTCCCCGAGTTCGACAACGTCCTCGCGCAGTCGAACGCCGTGCCGTTCCCGGTCGGAACCGGCGGCGGCGACGAGTTCATCAACGACGTGATCGCGTCCGGCCCCTACACGCTCGACAGCTACACGCCGGGCAGCACGATCAAGCTGGTGCGCAACGAGCACTGGAGCGCCGACACCGACGACGTCCGCAAGGCCTACCCCGACGCCTGGCAGTTCGACATGGGCATCGACGCGGCGACGATCGAGGAGCGCATGATCGCCGGCCAGGGCGACGACGTCAACGCGATCGCCGGCAAGATCAGCGGCGCCGCACTGCCCCGCATCCAGACGCCCGCGCTGCAGGAGCGCGCGATCAAGGCGCCCGCCTTCTGCACGACCTACATGTCGATGAACACCACCAAGGCCCCGTTCGACGACGTGCGCGTGCGCCAGGCGGTCAACTGGGCGCTCGACCGCACCACGGTGCAGAACGCCTCGGGCGGCAACCAGCTCGCCGACGTCGCGACGACGATCATCCCGCCCGCGGTCAACGGCCACCGCGACTTCGACCTGTACCCCGCCACCGACGAGGGCGGCAACGTCGAAGAGGCTCAGGCGCTGCTCGCCGAGGCGGGCCTCGCCGACGGCTTCGAGTTCACGCTCGACATCCGGTCGCAGCCCGCGATGCAGGCGCAGGCCGAAGCGGTCCAGGAGTCGCTCGAGAAGGTCGGCATCACCGTCAACCTCAACGTGATCGACACCGCGATCTACTACGAGACGATCGCGACCCCCGCGAAGCAGAACGACGCGGCGATCACCGGCTGGTGCCCGGACTGGGCCTCGAGCGCGAGCACGTTCATCCCGCCGCTGTTCGACGGCGCCATGATCACCGAGAAGGGCAACCAGAACCTGGCGCAGCTCAACGACCCGGCCGTCAACGCGCGCATCGCAGAGGTCCGTGCGATGACCGACGTCGACGAGGCGAACGCCGCGTGGGGCGACCTCGACGAGCAGATCATGGAGCTCGCTCCGATCGCGCCGCTCGTGTTCGAGAACGGCATCTTCCTGCCGGGCACGAACATTGCGGGCTACTACCCCAGCACGAACATGACCGATCTCACCATCATCGGTCTGAAGGACCCCTCGAAGGGCTGAGCATGACCATCCCCTCGACCGTCATCGAGGTCGAGGCCACGCCGGGCGGCGACCCAGTGCTCGAAGAGTCACTGGAGTCCCGCCCGGCCTCTGGCCGGAAACTCCTCCACGGATTCCTCACCGATGTGCCGGCGATGCTGTCGCTCGGCTACATCGTCCTGATCCTGCTCATGGCGATCTTCGCGCCGCTCATCGTCCTGGTGAGCGGCTGGGGACCGTACGAGTTCGACCAGACCGCGATCGACCCGAACATGGGCGCCATCCCCCTCGGCCCGTTCGGCGGCATCAGCGCCGAGCACTGGTTCGGCGTGGAGCCCGGAAGCGGCCGCGACATCTTCGCGCGCATCGCGTACGGCGCGCGCGTCTCGATGACGGTCGCCCTGTCCGCGACATTCCTCACCACGATCCTCGGCGTCGTCTTCGGACTGCTCGCCGGCTACTTCGGCGGGTGGATCGACACCGCCATCTCCCGCGTCATGGAGTTCCTCATGGCGTTCCCCGCGCTCATCTTCATGATCGCGATCCTCTCGGCGCTGCCGTCCGACAACCGCGTCGTGCTCCTCGTGATCGTGATCTCGCTGTTCGGGTGGCCGTACCTCGCGCGCATCGTGCGCTCTCAGACCCTCACTCTCAAGGAGCGGGAGTTCGTCGAGTCCGCGCGCGCCTCCGGCGCCTCGGGCGCGCACATCATCTTCCGCGAGATCCTCCCCAACCTGATGTCGACGATCGTGGTCATGGCGACCCTCGCGGTGCCCGGCTACATCGGCACCGAGGCGGGACTGTCGTTCCTCGGCGTCGGAGTGGTGCCGCCGACCCCCAGCTGGGGTCAGATGATCGCCGCGGCCGCGCCCTGGTACGCCGTCGATCCGATGTACTTCCTCATCCCCGGCACCTTCCTCTTCCTGCTCGTGCTGTCGTTCACGACGCTGGGCGACCGCATCCGCGCCCTCATCGGCAGTTCGGAGGTGCGCGCATGATCCGCTTCGTCGGCTCCCGCGTCCTGGGCATGCTCGTCGTGCTCTTCCTGGTGACCCTGTTCACGTACGTCATCTTCTTCGTGCTCTCGCCCGATCCTGCGGTGCAGATCTGCGGCAAGAACTGCACGCCGGAGCGCATCGAGCAGATCCGCGTCAACCTCGGCCTCGACCTGCCGTTCTGGCAGCAGTTCTGGGAGTACGTCACCGGCCTGTTCACGGGTCGCGAGTACGTCGTCGCGGGCGCCGTGGTGACGTGCCCCGCGCCGTGCCTCGGCTACTCGTTCCAGACCGGCCAGCTCGTGAGCGAGATGATCGTGCAGCGGCTGCCCATCTCGGCGACCATCGCGATCGGTGCCGCCATCCTGTGGCTGATCGGCGGGCTCATCGGCGGGGTGCTGAGCGCCGTCCACGAGGGCAAGTTCACCGACAAGTTCTTCGCCGGGCTCACCCTCGGCGCGATGTCGATCCCGAACTACGTGCTCGCTCTCGTGCTCCAGTTCGTCCTCGTGGTCGCGCTCGGCTGGCTCCCCTTCCCGCAGGCCGTGCCGTTCGCGGAGGATCCCGGCCAGTGGTTCCTGAACTTCCTCATGCCCTGGATCGTGCTCGCTGTCGGCTACGCCGCGGTGTACACGCGACTCACGCGTGCCAACGTCATCGAGACGCTGCAGGAGAACTTCGTCCGCACCGCGAACGCGAAGGGCCTGAGCTCCTCCCTGGTGTGGCGGCGTCATGCGCTGCGTCCCGCGCTCACGCCCATCGTCACCATCTTCGGAATGGACATCGCCGGCCTTCTCGGCGGAGCGGTGATCACCGAGACGGTCTTCGGCCTGAACGGCGTGGGCAAGCTCACGGCGGACTCGATCTCGTCGAACGACCAGCCGGTGATCATGGCGGTGACGCTGCTGTCGGCGTTCTTCGTGATCGTCGGCAACCTCGTGGTCGATCTGCTGTACACCGCGATCGACCCGCGCGTGCGGACGGCGGCACGGGCATGACGGGAGAGAACGTGAACCACACGACCGACGACCTGCTGCGCGTCGAGGACCTGAGCGTCGAGTTCCGCACCGCGGCCGGTGCGACGCGCGTCGTCGACTCCATCGACTTCGCCGTGCCGCGCGGCGGCGCCCTCGGCATCGTGGGCGAGTCCGGCTCCGGCAAGTCCATGACGAGCCTGGCGATCATGGGGCTGCTCCCCAAGGGCGGCACCGCGAGCGGCTCCATCCGCTTCGACGGGAAAGACCTGCTGACGCAGCGCGAGAGCGCGCTGCGTCGCATCCGGGGCGACCGCATCGCGATGATCTTCCAGGACCCGCTGTCGTCGTTGAACCCGTACTACACCGTCGGCGTCCAGATCGCCGAGGCGTACCGCTCCCACCGCTCCGGCGTCTCGGCACGCGCGGCGAAGAAGGTCGCGATCGAGGCGATGGAGCGCGTCCACATCCATGACGCAGCCCGTCGGGCCGACCACTACCCGCACCAGTTCTCGGGCGGCATGCGCCAGCGCATCATGATCGCGATGGCGCTCAGCATGGAGCCCGACCTGATCATCGCCGACGAGCCGAC
>JAVBUG010000158.1:0-68538 GCA_031555515.1 Microbacterium sp.
GATTAAGGTGGTTTGCTTCGGAAGTACATCGACCCGAGACCACTCCGAGACGCGTGAGTCGGAAGTTCATCGACCCGAGACCACTCCGAGACGTGCGAGCCGGAAGTTCAACGTCCCCCGAAACCACCCCGAGACGTGCGAGCCGGAAGTTCAACGTCCCCCGAAACCACCCCGAGACGTGTGAGCCGGAAGTTCAACGTCCCCCGAAACCACCCCGAGACGTGTGAGCCGGAAGTTCATCGTCCGAACAGGAGTTCCTGCCCGGGCACGGCGCGATCAGTGCTCAGGGACGGCGCGAACACGGTCACCGCCCGCGGCACGGCGACGCACCGCAGGGTGAAGCCGCCGGCATCCCGCTGCTCCAACTCGCCGTCGTGGACGAAGACGGACGGATGCCCCGGCTCGGGGCGCACCCGCAGCTCGAGCTCCGGAACCACGAGACGCTCGACGTCGGCGTCGCGCGGGAACAGACGCACCGCGCGCAGCACCGCCGCCGACCGCTTGCCGAACGCCAGGGACGCGAAGGCGCGCACCTTGGATCCGCGTGCGTGGTGGATGCGCACATCCAGCACGCCGGCATCCGCCTCCTGCCGCTGCATCGTCGCGACCCGATCGGGGTCGTTGCGGCCCACGCTCACGAACACCGACCAGACGCGGGCCCGCCTGCCGTCCCGCACGATCGTGAGCGGCTCGGCTCGCCGCAGCGCGACCGCAGTCGCCACCGCACCGCCGAGCCACTTGCCCAGGCTGCTGCGGCGCTCGCGCTCTTCGATGAGCTCCGGGTACGCGCCCACGGACACCACGTTGAGCACCGTGATCGGGTCGTCGGCGTCCGCGGTCGTCTCGGCCACCCCGACCTCGATGCTCGACCCTGCCTCGTACGCGTCGATCGCGGCATCCACGTTGTCGATCCCGAGGGCACGGACGAAGTGGTTGAATGTCCCGCCCGGCAGCGCCAGCAGCCGGCGGTCGTGCTGCCGCGCGAGGTGAGCCATGCGCGACACCGAGCCGTCGCCACCGTAGACGCCGAGCACGTCGGGTCGGATGTCCGACGCCATGGCAGCGGCGACGACCTCGGCGAGGTCCTCCTCCTCAGCGAGCTCGTGGACGACAGCGTCCGGGAGCCGCTCGGCGAACGTCGCCGCAGGATCCGACCGGATCACCGCCGTGCCCGAGCTCGCGTTCCGCACGATGAGCAGACCGCGGCCGTCGGAGCGTGTGCGGGGGTTCATGCGGCGAGGGTACCGACGCGGGATGGGCCTGGCCGAGGGCTTGCGCCGAAGCCCGCGATCTGCAGGCGCGGCGTCAGGCCGGCAGGATGGGTCGGTTCTCGTAGAACGTCTGCAGCACGACCGTCGTGCGGGTGTTGACCGACGCGGCGGCGCGGATGTCGCGGATCAGCGACTCCAGATGGCGCGGCGAGGCGACCCGCACCAGCAGGATGTAGCTCGCGTCGCCGGCGATGGAGTGGCACGCCTCGATCTCGGAGAGATGCTCGAGCAGCTCGGGCGCGTTGTCGGGCTGAGCCGGGTCGAGCGGCGTGATCTCGACGAACGCCGCGAGCGGCTTGCCGACAGCCTCGGCGTCGACGAGGGCCCGGTAGCCGGTGATGACGCCGCGCGCCTCGAGCCGCCGCACCCGTGCCTGCACCGCCGAGATCGACAGACCGACGGCCGCAGACAGGTCGGCGAGGGTGGCGCGGGCGTCCTGCGACACCTCGCGCACGATGGCGGCGTCGATCGCGTCATCCAGTGCAGGCACGACTCGACCCTAGCGGCGCAACAGGAAGATTTCCTGCCGAAACTCGAAACCAAGGGAACTTCTCTAGAATCAGGAGTGAAACCGCACTCGAAGATCGGAGGTTCACCATGTCCAGCAGCACCCTTCACACGTCGAAGGCGATCGTCGGCGAGCCCGAGGTCGTCGAGGACGCCCGCGTCGCCGAGTCGAGCGGCGCCTGGCTGCGCCTCAAGGCCGCGGCGACCGCGATCCAGAGCCTCCAGGTGCAGGACGGATCGATTCCGGATGCCGCCGCCCACGGCGAGGCCCGCGCTCTGGTCGCCGAGATCACGGCCGGCATCTGCGCGCTCGCGCCCGCGTTCCCCCACGACGCCGAATACCTCGCGGCCTCCGTGCGCGACTTCGAGCGCTGGACGGACCAGGGGTTCGGCGTGCCCGACTTCCTCGAGTCGCTCGAGGCATTCCAGCCCCAGCAGCAGCGGGCTGACGGCATCCGTCATCTCGTCGTCTTCCCGATGTACACGCAGAACGGCTCGCGCGACCGGCACGTCGAGGCGGTGCTCGTCGAGGTGATCTGGCCCGAGTTCATCGCGCAGCTCGAGGTCGGCGACTACGGCAACAAGCTGTTCGTGTCGCTGCGATTCGTCGATTTCACGCCGGGGTACGACACGAATTCCGCGGTGCTGTTCCCCGAGACCGTCGCGATGCGCGAGATCCCGACGTTCACGTGGGGCGCGATCTTCCAGGACCGCGAGGCCGCGCGCTACCGCCGCGTCGTGCGCGCCGCCGCCGAGATCACCAAGCTCGACCTGCCGGACGACGCCGCGCGCATGCTCGACGACCAGCAGCTCACCGAGAAGACGTTCGTGATGTGGGACATCATCCACGACCGCACCCACATGCGCGGCGACCTGCCGTTCGACCCCTTCATGATCAAGCAGCGGATGCCGTACTTCCTGTACTCGCTCGAAGAGCTGCGCTGCGACCTCACGGCGTTCCGCGAGTGCGTCGCGATCGAGCGACGCCTGACGGCGCAAGACTCGCTCACCAACGCCGAGGCAGAGATGCTCGACCACGCGAAGCTCGTGCAGTACGCGGTGATCTTCGACCGCATCTTCCGGTTCTCGATCACCGGCTCGCGCGTGCTCAACTACGACGGGCTCGGCGGCCAGCTGCTGTTCGCGTGGCTGCACCAGCGCGACGTGCTGCACTGGACCGACACCGCGCTCGCCTTCGACTGGGACGACGTGCCCGCCGCTGTGATCGCGCTCGGCGAGGCCATCGACGAGCTGTACTGGCGCTCGATCGACCGGCCCAAGACCGCGCACTGGCTCGCGGCGTACGATCTCGTGCGCTCGACGCTGACGCCGAACCCCGCCTCGCACTGGGCGCGGGGCCTGAGTGACGAGATCCTCGCCGGCGCGCCGAAGGGTTACACCGACGCGATCCTGGACGACGAGTTCCCGCTGTCGATGTTCTTCGAGGCCCTCGACAAGAAGATGAAGCCCGTCATCGAATCGACCGCCGGGATCACCGGCGCGGCTTCCTGACCGCGCCGCGCGTTCAGAACATATGCTCTCGCCGAGACGACACGTTGCGCACGCGCATATCGCGTGCATTCGGCGAGAGCACGTGTTCTGGACGCGATGAGGGGCTGACCGGATGAGTGCGGCAGGAGTTTCGGGACGCGTCGTCCTGATCGCCGGGGCGACGAGCGCATCGGGCCTGACGGCATCCCGCGTCCTGCGCGACGCCGGTGCCCGTGTGGTGGCTGTCGGGCGCAACGACCGCAAACTGCGTGAGTTGGTCGATTCACTCGACACGGATGCCGCGCCCCTGGGCACTGCGCCGGCAGGAAGCGTCCGAACCGAGGTGTGCGACCTGGGTGACGAGTCAGCGGTGGCTTCCCTCGCGGAGCGCGTCCACAACACGGACGGAACAGTCGACGGCGTGTTGCACCTCGTCGGCGGTTGGCGCGGCGGCGGCGGGCTCGCCGGGCAGACCGACGCCGACTTCCGCTTCCTCGAGGGCTCGCTCACCGCGCTGCGCCACGTGAGCCGTGCGTTCGACGCCGATCTGCGGGCATCCGGGGCCGGACGCCTCGCCGTGGTGTCGTCCACGGCGGTGGCGCGTCCGCTCGCCGGCGGCGCGAACTACGCCGCGGTGAAGGCCGCGACCGAGGCGTGGACGCGCGCCGTCGCGCAGGGCTTCGCGAAGGATGCCCGGGACTCCGGGAAGCCGCTGGCCGCAGCATCCGTCATCTTCCGTGTGAAGACCCTCGACGGGCTCGAGCCGGCGCTCGCGCAGCGGTTCGCCGACCTCTGGCTCGCCGATGCCGCCGAGCTCAACGACACCGTGCTCGACCTCACGTCGAACTAGATTGGACACCCGTGACCACGATCCACGACCCGAACCTGCGCGGCTTCGCCAGCGACAACTACTCCGGCATCCACCCCGAGGTGCTCGCGGCGATCGGTGCCGCAGGCGGCGGCCACCAGGTCGCGTACGGCGACGACGTCTACACCGAGCGCCTGCAGTCCGTGATGGCGCGCCACTTCGGCGAGGGCGTCGAGGCGTACCCGGTGTTCAACGGCACCGGCGCGAACGTCGTCGGGCTGCAGTCGATGCTCCCCCGCTGGGGCGCCGTGGTCTCGGCCGGTACCGCGCACATCAACGTCGACGAGGGCGGCGCGCCCGAGCGCGTGGCCGGCATCAAGCTGCTGACCGTCCCGACGGACGACGGCAAGCTCACCCCGGCGCTCATCGACCGCGAGGCGTGGGGCTGGGGCGACGAGCACCGCGCGCAACCGCTCGTGGTGTCGATCACGCAGTCGACCGAGCTCGGCACGCTGTACACCGTCGATGAGATCACGGCGATCGCCGACCACGCGCACAGCCTCGGCATGCACGTGCACATGGACGGCTCGCGCATCTCGAACGCGGCCGCGTCGCTCGACGTGCCGTTCCGCGCCTTCACGCGCGACGCGGGCGTCGACGTGCTGAGCTTCGGCGGCACCAAGAACGGTGCGATGCTCGGCGAGGCCGTCGTGGTGCTCAACCCGTCGGCGTCGGAAGGGCTGAAGTTCCTCCGCAAGCTCGACATGCAGCTCGCCTCGAAGATGCGGTTCGTGTCGGCGCAGCTGCTCGCGCTCCTCGAGGGCGACCTGTGGCACCGCAACGCCTCGCACTCCAACGCGATGGCGCAGCGCCTGCGCGCCGGTATCGAGGCGGGGCTCGCCGACGGCACGATCCAGGGCGTCGCGTTCACGCAGCCGACGCAGGCGAACGGCGTCTTCGCGACCCTGCCCGACGGCGTCGCCGAGCGCCTGCGCACCTCGTTCAAGTTCTACGACTGGGATGCCGCGAAGAACGAGGTGCGCTGGATGTGCTCGTTCGACACGTCCGAGAACGACATCGACGCCTTCCTCGCGGCGATCGCGCGGGAGACCTCGGCGGCCTGACCCCGCACGCCGTCCCCCGCTCGCCGTCCCCCGCTCGTTGAGCGAGCGAGGAACGAGCGAGACGAAACGCCCCGAACCCGGCGCAGGCCGCGGGTTCGGGGCGTTTCGTCTTCGCGCGCCAGAGCGCGCTCCGCTCAACGAGCGGGGGTAGGGGTCAGCCCTCGGCGTGCTCGCCCTCCGGCTCAGCGCCCTCGCCGTCCGCCACCTCGGACTCGGCAACCTCGGCCTCGGCGTTCACCGCGGCGGCAGCATCCGTCTCCGCTGCCTCCTCGCCCTCGACCACGGCCTCGGCCGACGCGAGGACGCCCTCGGGGCGGATGAGCTCCTTGACCTCGGCCATGAAGCTCATGAGCTGGTGCTGCTGCCAGCGCAGCTGGCGGGTGCGGTCCTCGGCGTCGCGGAGCACCGACTGCGAGTGCGTGGTGACGAGGTCGATGATGCGCTCGGCCTTCACGTGGGCGCGATCGAGGTGCTCGCGGGCGCGCAGCTGCGCGTCGGCCTCGATCTGCTGCGACTGGGCCCGCATGAGGCGCTCGAAGTCCTCGGCCTTCACCGAGACGCGCTGCGCGTGCTCGAGCGATGCGGTGACCTGCTCGTTGGCGTCCTGCGTGATGCGTTCGGCGTGGGCGACCGCCTGGTTGTGCAGCACGAGGAACTCCTGGTGCGCGTCGTCCTGGCGGCGGGTGAGGGATGCCTCGAACTCGAGGGCGCGCAGACGCAGCTCGCGCACCGTCTCTTCGGCCTCCGAGCGGTCGCGCGCGGTCTCGCGGGCCACGGTCGAGCGCAGCACGGCCGCGCCCTTCTCGGCCTCGGAGCGAATGGCCGCGGCCTCACGCTCGGCCTGCGAGACCTTCTCAGCCGCGTGCGCGGCCTCGCGCTCGAGGCGCGCCTCATGGGCGGTCAGCTCGGTGTCGATCTTGAGCTGGATCTGCTGAGCATCGTGCTGAGCCTGCGACACGATGCCGTCGGCCTCGGCCTGCGCCGATGCCCGGCGGTTCGCGATCTCTTCGCGGGCGGCCTCGAGCAGGCGGTCGCCCTGGATCGTGGCATTGCGGATGAGGAGGCTCGCCTGGTCTTCGGCGACGCGCAGCACCTCTTCGAACTGCTGACGGTTGGGCGACTCGGTGGTCGCGCCGACGAGTTCATCGCTCAGGGTCTGCACGCGCTGCTCGGCATCGGCGATCTTGGCGTTCGCGAGTTCGAGCTCGCCCTGCAGCCGCTGCACGGCGTCGCCCTCTTCCTCGCGGGCGGCCGAAGCCTCGGCGGCGACGCGCTCGAGGTCGGCCTGGCGCGTCTGCTCGGCGTCGGCGAGAGCCGCTTCGAGACGCTCGATCTCTTCCTGCCGAGCCACGAGGGTGGCGTCGATCTCGGCCTGACGTTCGGCGATCGCCGCGTCGATCTCGGCCTGGCGGCGCTCGTTCGCCGCCTGGAGCTCGGCCTCGAGCCGCTCCGCCTTCGCGCGGCTCTGCGCGACGGCGGCACCGGCGCGGCGCTGGTGCTGCTTGAGCTGCGCGACCTCGTCGCTGGCGGCGCGCATGCGCGCGTCGAGCCCGGCGATGGCCGCGTCGACCTCTTCCTTGTCGTACCCGCGGAAGGTCGTCGTGAAGCCCGACCCGAACGCGGTGGTCGCCGTGTCGCCGATGAGGTTGTCGAACGGGGTCGGGTCGTCCTGACCCGTGTTTCCGGCGCTCTGGGCGTGGTCGGACATCGGTATCTCCGCTTTCTGTGGCGAGGGTGGTGCAACGTCGGCGAGTGCTCGCGGCGGAGGCGTGCGATACCGCGCCCGCCGCGCCGGCGAACGGGTCGCCGCGCGCGCGGGCAGCGATGGCCGCACCGTCCTCGACGACACCGGGGGGTGTGTCGCGGGTGACTGCGCTTCGGGGGTAGGTGAACCCTACATCGCGCTGCTGTGTGCGCGAAACGTCATTCGCCCGCGAGCCACTGGCGGTACGCGTCGAACGACGACGGACGCCCGAGGAAGGCCTCGACGAGGTCCCGCGCGTCCCGCGATCCGCCCCGTTCCAGCACCTCCGTGCGGTATCGACGAGCAGCCTCGGGATCCATCAGTCCGGCCGCGAAACCGCTCAGCAGGTCGCGCGCGATCACGAGGCTCCACTGTTACGTGTAGTAGCAGGCGCCGTAGCCCGTGAGGTGGCCGAATCCGGCATACGAGTGCAGTCCGCCCAGCGGCTGAACGGGACTGGATGCCGCGTACAGGCGCTCCGTCTCGGCCTGCAGGTCGGCGGGCCGGTCGACGTGGAGGTGGTACGACACGTTCGCGTGGCCGAGCTGGCGGCGCACCTCGAGCGCGCGGCCGAACGCGTCGGCGGTGCGCATGCGCTCGACGAGATCGGCCGGGATCGGCTCGCCATCGGCGTTCGCGCTGAACGAGGCCAGGACCTCGGCGTCCCATGCCCACTCCTCGAGGAGCTGGCTGGGCGCTTCGACGAAGTCCCACTCCGTCGCGACGCCGCTGAAGCGCGCGAAACGCTGCCGGCCGCCGAGGATGTCGTGCACGAGGTGCCCGAACTCGTGGAAGAACGTCACGACCTCGTCGTGTTCGAGCAGGCCGCGCGAGAAGTTGCAGAGCAGCGCCGCCTCGGGAAGCACCCGCCCTGAGACCCCGGGCGCCAGCGGGAAGCACGCAGCGTGGCTGAACTTGCCCTCGCGCGGGTGCAGGTCGAGGTGGATGCGGCCGAGGCGCTCGCCGCCGCGCACCACATCGAACGACTGCACGTCGTCGTGCCACGCGGGAACGTCGACGGGCACGTACTCGACGTCGAGCAGCCGACCGGTGACATCGAGAACGCCCGCGACGACGCGCTCGAACGGGAAGTACGACCGCACGAGCTGTGCGTCGACGTCGTACTGCTCTCGTTTGATCGCCCCGAGCAGGTACCAGAAGTCGGCGATCGAGACGACGTCGGCATCGGGGGTGTCACGGCGCAGGCGTTCGAGCAGGATCGGGTACTCGGCATCCGTCGCCGCCTGTGAGGCGTCGTCGAGACGCGACAGGAATGCCGGGATCTCGGCGCCCGCGCCGATCATGCGGGTCTCGGTCTCGTAGTCGGCCCAGTCCGGGTAGCCGAGGAGGCGGGCGCGCTCGGCACGCACCTCGAGCAGTTCCGCGAGGATCGCGTCGTTCTCGGGCCACGCGACGTCGTTGTAGGCGCTCACCAGCGCGACGCGCGTCGCCCGGTCGTGGGCGTAGTCGCGCACCGGCATGAGGTCGGGGTAGTCGGTCGACAGCGTCACACGGCCCTGTTCGTCGGCGGGGTGTGCGTCGATGAAGTCCTGCGGCATTCCGGCGAGGCCCTCGACAGGGACGGTGATCTCGCGGCGCCCGTCGCGGATGTTGCGCGAGAAGGCGAGCGACAGCTCGGTGTCGCGGTCCGCCAGCTGTCGTGCCCGCTCGCGGTCGGCCTCGTCGAGCTCGACGCCGCCGCGACGGAAGTCGCGCAGCAGGTGGGTGAGCAGACGTGCCTGGTCGTCGTCGAGGCCGGCGGTCGAGGCATCCGCGAACGCATTCCACAGGTCGCGGTTCAAGAGGCGCGCCGCCGACAGCGACTCGACCGCCTGCACCTGCGACTCCGCGGTCTCGCGCACCTCGGCGTCGGGGTGCGCCTCGCTCACGACGTACGCCTCGCTGAGTGCCTCGGCGAGCGCGATGTCGGCGTCGTTCCAGAGTTCGAGGCGCTCAGCGGTGGTCAGTGCGGTCTCGGAGGTCAGGCGGGTGTCGATCTCGTTCACGCGGGCGATGCGTTCGGCGGGGCGCTCGGTCACGAAGGCCGCCCAGCCGGCGGCGTCGGACGGGAAGGGCAGGGGTGCGAGAGTCACCCTGCGAGCCTATGCGCGGGCGGCGACACCGCGCGAGGGCGGGATCCCGGCACGCGTGAGCGGGGTCAGCGCAGCGCGCCGACGCTCGCGAGGGCCATGCGCACGAGAGTGCCGCGTCCGCCCTCCATCTCGGCGGAGAGGGCATCGGATGCCGCCTCCTCCGGTGTCAGCCAGGTCACCTCGAGCGCGTCCTGACGCGGCTCGCACGTGCCGGTGACGGGGACGACGAACGCGAGCGACACCGCGTGCTGCCGGTCGTCGTGGTAGGCGCTGACGCCCGGGAGCGGGAAGTACTCGGCGACGGTGAACGGCGTCGGCTGCGGCGGCAGCATGGGGAAGGCCATCGGCCCGAGGTCGTTCTCGAGGTGCCGGAACAGCGCGTCGCGGACGGTCTCGCCGTACCGCACGCGGCCCGACACGATGGTGCGCGAGATCTCGCCGATGGGGGTCGCCCGCAGCAGGATGCCGACCTGGGTGACCTGTCCCATGCCGTCGGTGCGCACCGGAACGCCCTCGACGTAGAGCATCGGCAGCCGACGACGAGCCTCTTCGAGCTCGATGTCGCTCAGCCACGCGGGGTTCGAGACGTTGCCGGCCGGCGGGCCGAACGGCTCGTCGCCCGCAGGTTCGGGGTCGGGAGTGCGCACGGACATGCCTCTTGTATACCCCGCGCGACCCACCCGCGACGAGGACCGCACCCGTTCGGGCCTCGGCCGTGTCGGCGCCGCATGTCAGGATGAGGGCATGCCGGAAGCGCTCGTCCTCGATGCCGACGCCGTGCTGTGGTCGACCGAGCGGTCGGCCCTCGCCGGACGCCACCTCCTCCTGCTCCTGCACGGCTACGGCGCCGACGAGCACGACCTGTACCCCTTGCGGGGCTACCTTCCCGACACGTTCGTGGTCGCGAGCCTCGCGGCTCCCCTGGTTCCGCCGTGGCCGGCGCCCGGTCGCTCCTGGTACCCGATCGACGGCCTGGACGGGCGCGACCCCTCGCACGTCACGCGCGCGGCCGAGGCCGTGATCGCCTGGGTCGACGCGCACGCGGGGGCCGCAGCATCCATCGGTCTTCTCGGTTTCTCGCAAGGCGGAGCGGTGTCGCTGCAGGCGATGCGCCTCGACCCGCAGCGGTTCGCGTTCGCCGTGAACCTGTCGGGCTACGTGACGCCTGGCGAGCTGCCGAACGACGCCGAGCTCGCCGAGCGGAGACCCCCGGTGTTCTGGGGGCGGGGCACCAACGACGACGTCATCCCCGGCTTCCTCATCGAGCACACGACGCAGTGGCTGCCCGAGCGCGTCGACCTGAGCGGCCGCGTGTACCAGGGCCTCAGCCACAGCGTCTCTGAGCAGGAGCTCGACGACGTGCGCATCTTCCTCGACAAGCGTCTGGAAGAGGTCGACGGCGCATCGTAGGCGAACGCGGCGGAAGGGCCGGATGACGGCATCCGACCCTTCCGCGCGATGTCACTTCTTGACGGTCACCGTGACCGGCGAGGACGCCGTCTCGCCGTTGGGGTTGGTGAACACCGCGACGAGGGTGTGCGTGCCCACCGGCACACCGGTGAGCTTCACCGTCGCCCGCTGGGCGGCGGGCGTCGCGGCGGCAAGGGATCCGGAGCCCACCACCGCACCGTCGAGCTCGAACCGGTAGGTCGTCGCGTTCGTGCCCCACCACAGGTCGGCGGTGGCGGTGAACGCGCCGTCAGCGTCCTTGTTGTCGTGGCTCACGACGGGCTTGCCCGGCGCCGCTGCCGTCACCTTGACGGTCGTCGACGACGTCTGGGTGGCGCCCTGCGAGTTGATGAGCTCGGCCGTGTACACGTACGTCCCGTTGGGCTTGCCGGCGAACGACGCGCCGGTGACCTGCGACGTGCCGGTCGCCGTCAGCACCTTCGTGGTGACGAGCTCGCCGTTCTCGTACAGCCGGAAGATGCTGCCCGGCGTGCCCCACCACAGGTTCATGACCACGTCATAGTTCCCGTCGTGCAGGCCGTACGCCCACCCGCTGGTGTTCGAGAGGGTGCCGGCCCCCGGCTTCGTCTTCGCCGAGTCGGCCGGCACGACGAGGATCGTCGACGACGTCTCCGTCACGAGCCCTGCGTGGTTGGTCGCCGTGACGGCCACGACCACCTCGCCGGCGAGCCCGGCCAGGTCGACCGCGGCGTCGGGCTTCACGGACTCGCCCGCGACCGTGACCTCGATCGAGCGGATGCCGCTCTCGGAGTCGTCGGCCGTGATCGCCAGCTGCAGCGGCTTGTCGGCCACCACCGTGCCCTCCGGCAGGCCCGCGACGACAGGTGCCGACTCGTCGCCGGCCGGCGCCGCCGTGTACACGATGCTCGCCTGCGGAACCTCGCCCATCCCCGCACCGAGGTAGTAGCTCGTGTGCGGCGGCTGGTTGTAGGCGCTGTTCTGCGACGCGATCGACTGCCGGTATTGCGAATCGTGCATCAGGGTCGGGATGCGCTCCTCGGTGACGTCGGTCGTCGTGTACACCCGCAGGGCGTCACCGGCGTCGGTGCGCACGATGAGCTCCTCGCGCCAGTCGCCGAGGATGTCGGCCTGCAGCGACGGATTGCCCTTCGTCGTGTTGTTGGTGAGCGTGCCGTCCAGTCGGGCGACGAGCTCGGCGCTCTTGGTCGCGGGGTTCCACTTCGAGATCGTCGGGACGCCCGTCGCGGTGGCGTCGGTGTAGTCGTGGTCGAAGATCTCCTGCGAGAGGTCGCCGTCCCAGTTGAGGACGAAGTTCGCGGCCGGGATCGAGGTCGACAGCAGGTCGCCGTGCTCGGACTTCAGCGAGCCCGTCGGCGAATTCCACACGTTGCTGCCGATGTTCCATGCCTCGGCGCCGGGACTCGTCGGATCGATGTCACCCGCCGCTCCTCGACCGGTGTCGGTCGTGGCCGCCGTCTTCCAGATCACCTCGCCGGTCTCGGCATCCCGCATCGTGGCGCCGATGCCGCCGTTGCCCGAGACGTCCTCGTGCACGGCGAACACCTCCAGCCCCGCACGGTCGGTGACGAAGTCGCTGACGTGCAGCGCGTCGCCGTGGCCGAGGCGCGTGTTGTAGAGCACGGTGCCGTCGTCGTCGATGGTCATCGAGCCGAACACGATCTCGTCGAGTCCGTCGCGATCGACGTCGGCCGTCACGAGCTGGTGGTTGCCCTGACCCTCGTACTGCTTGCCGGCGACATCCGAGTCGAACTTCCACCGCTCGACGAGCTCGCCGTCGTTCAGGTCCCACGTCGTGATGACGGTGCGGGTGTAGTAGCCGCGGCTGAACACGAGGCTCGGGTGCTCGCCGTCGAAGTACCCCACGCCCGCGAGGAACCGGTCGACCCGGTTGCCGTACGCGTCGCCCCACGCGCTCACGCTGCCGCGGGGCGGGTCGTACGGAACGGTGTCGATGACGCCGCCGGTGCGACCGTCGAAAACGCTGAGGTACTCGGGTCCGCTCAGGATGTACCCCGACGAGTTGCGGTAGTCGGCGTTCGCGTCGCCGATGACCTTGCCGGTGCCGTCGGTCGTGCCGTCGGCGGTCTTGAACGACACCTCGGCACGGCCGTCGCCGTCGAGGTCGAACACGATGAACTGCGTGTAGTGCGCGCCGGCGCGGATGTTCACACCGAGGTCCATGCGCCACAGCCGCGTGCCGTCGAGCTTCACCGCGTCCATGTAGACGCGACCGGTGTAGCCGGACTGCGAGTTGTCCTTCGAGATCGAGGGCGCCCACAGGAAGACGACCTCGTACTGCCCGTCGCCGTCGAGGTCGCCGACGCTCGCGTCGCCGGGGGCGTACGTGACGGTCTGCCCGTCGGGCAGCGTGACCGGTGCCGGCTTGTCGAGCGGGATGTCGAAGAACTGGTCGGCCCGCACGCCGAACTCGTCGGTGACGGTGACCTCGCGGTCGCCGATGAGGGCGGTCACGAAGTACGTCGAGTCGGCGGTGCCGTCGGCGTCGACGAAGTCGGTCGAGCCGGTGATCGGCTGGTCGGTGATGCGCACGCCGTCGCGGTACACCTGGAAGCCGAGGTCGCGGTCGTCCAGGCCCAGCAGACGCCAGCCGAGGTAGACGCCCTGGTCGACCTTCACTGCCACGGGCGCGCGGTCGAGGTACTCGACCTGGCGGACGAGCGTGGTCGCGACCGCCGTGCTGTAGACCTCGGACTCCGCCGACGACCCGCCGGCGTTGAGCGCGACGAGCTTGTACAGGTACGGGCGCGTGGTGAGAACGTCGCCGTCCGTATAGGTGGGCTGGTCGACGGTCGCGACGAGCTGGAACGGCAGATCGGCGCGCGTCGACCGGTACACCTTCCACAGCTCGGTGTCGCCCGGATCTGTCCACGCGAGGGTGAGCGAGTTCCGCTCGATCGCGGCGGTCGCGATACCGCTCGGCGTGGCGGGTTTCGCGACGGACGCGTCGACGACCGCGGCCGCGACCCGGTCGCCCTGCCGGGACGTGCGGGCGTCCTTGATCGTCGCGACGGCGTACTCGTACGACTCGCCGAGCGCGACGCCCGTGTCGGTGAAGGCGGTGTCGCCGGTCGTGCGGCCGATCTCGGCGAGCTCGCCGCCGGGCGCCGCGCGATACACGGCGTAGCCGGTGGCGGCATCGACGGCATCCCACGCGAGCGAGACCGAGAGGTCACCCGTCGCGTGGACGCCGGTCACCGCAAGACCGGCCGGCGCGGCGAGCTGCGACTGCACGCGGATGCCGTTGACGCGCCCGTCGCCGCCGGTGACGCGGATGTTGAGCTGACCGTCGGCGACCGTGACAGCCGGGAAGTAGTGCTCGTCGATGACCCCCGTCGTGGTGCGCGGGCCCGCATACGCGGTGCCCTCGACGTCCCAGGCGGTGTTGTTGCCGGCGATGAGGTCGCCCGCCCACGTCGTCACCTCGTACGTGCCATCGGGAACATCGACGGCGAACGCCTGCGTATTGCCGATGGTGAAGTCTCGTGCGACGACGTTGTCGCCGCCGCGGTCGCGGAACCCGTTCGACGCGGGCGCCGTCGTGAAGCCGTAGCCGGTCGCAGCGGAGTACGCACTGCCGGGGTTGATGCCGATCCAGCCGCTCACGACCGGCGTGGACGGCCCGCCGAAGTCGAACGACAGGTCGACGGGTGACGTGGTCGCGGCCGCCGCCGGTGCGGCGGTGGCGAGGAGGCCGACGACGAGGGCGGCGCCGGTGAGCGCGGCGGTGCGCCGGCGCCAGGGGGACATGCGCGATGAGGAACGCACGGATCTCCTTCGATCTGGTCGACGGCAGGGGACGGTGTGGGGAGCCGTTCGACGGTGCGGAAAGCGCTTCCTGTGGAAACGCTGCCATCCTGGCTGGAAAGCGCCTTCCGCGTCAAGGGGCGTCCGGCCGAATCGCTCGAGTCGGCATCCGACGACCTCAGAACCGGAGTTCATCCGGGTTCGCACGGGACTTCTGCGGTAGGTTCGGCTAAGGTGACTGACGGCCTTGTCCCCTCCGTGAGGAACTCCCTTGAAGCTGATCGACGCGACCGCGCTGTAATCGCGCTGCTCCGTCGACTCTCGACGCACCAGCGCTTGAACAACTTCGCGCTGCCGTCGATCCGCCGCTTCTTCACCCCGCTCCGGCATGCCCGGGCGACGCCTGGGCGGCCCCTCGGTGTCAGCGCACGTCTGACCAAGGAGGCCTCATGCCCGCTCACACCCTCACCCCTGCCATCGTCCTCGACCGCGTCTCGTTCGCCTGGCCCGACGGCACCACCGCCCTGTCGGACGTCTCCGGCTCGTTCGGCACCGGCCGCACCGGCCTCGTCGGCCGCAACGGCTCCGGCAAGTCCACACTCCTGCGGCTCATCGCCGGCGAACTCACGCCGTCCGGCGGTCACATCGCGGGAGCGACGGATGCTGCGTACCTGCCGCAGCGGCTGACGCTCGACGTCGACCGTCCCGTCGCCGACCTGCTCGGCGTGGGCGACACGCTCCGGGCGCTGCGCGCCATCGAGTCCGGCGATGCCGACCCGCGTCATTTCGACGCAGTCGGCTCCGACTGGGACATCGAGGCGCGTTCGCACGCCGCGCTCGCCGAGGCCGGTCTCGTCCCCGACATGCTCGACCGCAGCGTCGGGCAGCTGTCGGGCGGCGAGGCGGTGCTCACGGCGATCGCCGGCATCCGGCTGCGCGGGGCGTCGATCGCACTGCTCGACGAGCCCACCAACAACCTCGACCGCGAGGCGCGTGCACGTCTGCACGACATGGTGCGCTCATGGCGCGGTGCGCTGATCGTGGTCAGCCACGACACGTCACTGCTCGAACTGATGGACGACACCGCCGAGCTCTACGCGAACGAGCTGTCGGTGTTCGGCGGCCCGTACTCCGAGTGGCGCGCGTGGCTGGATGCCGAGCAGGGCGCCGCCCGCGATGCCGAGCGCGCCGCCCGGCAGGCCGTCAAGCGCGAGAAGCGCCAGCGCATCGAGGCCGAGACGACGATCTCGCGCCGCGCGGCGATGGGGCAGAAAGCGTTCGACGAGAAGCGCGTGCCCAAGATCGTCGCGAACGGACGCCGTATGGCGGCCCAGGTGTCGGCGGGCAAGCTGCGCGGCGAGAAGGCCGACCGCGAGGCATCCGCCCGCGAAGCGCTCGACGCCGCGGAGCGCCGCGTGCGCGACGACGACATCGTGAAGATCGACCTGCCCGACCCCGGCGTGCCCGCGGGCCGCCGCATCGCCACCCTCGGCGACGGCGAGCGCTCGTGGATCATCCAAGGCCCCGAGCGGGTCGCGCTGATCGGCCCCAACGGCGCCGGAAAGACGACGCTGCTCGAGCGGCTGGTCGCTCCCGCCGCACCGGTTCCCAACTCAGGATCGGCGGAGTCCGACGCCGCGGGCACTCCCGGAATGGCGGGGGACGCGCCGGAGCCGGACGCACCGATCCTGAATTCGGTACATGGTGAGCTGCACACCGACCGGGTCGGCTACCTCCCGCAGCGCGTGGACGGACTCGACGACGCGGCATCCGTCCTCGACAACGTCGCGCCGTCCGCGCCGAACGTGACCATCGTCGAGCTGCGCAACCGGCTCGCACGGTTCCTCATCCGAGGGGCTGCCGTCGAGCGTCCGGTCGGGACGCTCTCGGGCGGCGAGCGGTTCCGCGTCGCGCTCGCGCGGCTCATGCTCGCCGATCCGCCGCCGCAGCTGCTGGTGTTCGACGAGCCGACGAACAACCTCGACCTCGACACGGTCGATCAGCTCGTCGACGCGATCGCGGCCTACCGCGGCGCGGTGCTCGTCGTGAGCCACGACGACGCGTTCCTCGAACGCATCGGCGTGAGCCTCGTGCTCGAGCTCGACCGCGACGGCACTCTGACCGAACGCTGACGCCGGGCCGCGGCATCCGTCATCTCCAGAGGGGGACGGATGCTGCGGCCCACCCCCGCGCGGATCGGGGGCCTGCACCCGTGCGGTGACGCGCCGCCGCGAGCAGGATGGAGCCATGAACGCACTCGTGAGACCTCAGCAGGGCCGATGGATCGCCGGCGTCTGCGCCGCCATCGCCAACCGCTTCGGGTGGAACGTCACCCTCGTGCGCATCCTCACCCTGATCGCGGTCGTCTTCTTCGGTCTGTCGCTGTGGATCTACATCCTGCTGTGGATCCTGGTGCCCTCCGAGCGCTGACCTCTGGTGCGGCCGGGTTCCCCAGGCCATGATGAACGCATGCATCGCCTGGTCCGCCCGTTAAAAGGGCGCATGATCGCCGGAGTCTGCCAGGGCATCGCCGACCGCTTCGGCTGCAGCGTGGTCCCGGTGCGCGTGCTGTGGGTCGGCTCGACCGTGTTCTTCGGCGTCTCGATCCTGATGTACCTGCTGTTCTGGATCCTCATGCCCGACGAGCGCTGAGTCGGGCGGTCAGGGTGCGACGAACGCGGCCGCGAACACCGCGGCGAGCTCCTGCGATGCCCAACCCGCGTCGGGCGCGATCTCGACGTTCATCGCATTGATGCCGTCGGTCGCTTCGTACACGGCTCCACCCAGGTAGCCGCCCTGGGTCGATGAGAACGCCTGCACGCCAGGCACGGCGAGATCCACGGGCGCTCCGAGGTCTGCCCACGGGAGATCCCAAGCGGCTCCGGACTCGAAGACCGCGAGCGCGATCTGGCGCCCCCCGATCCAGAATCCACACCAGGTGCGATTGCTCGCGATGTCCGCCAGGGCGGTCGCGGGGCTCGGCGGATCGTGGTAGCCGGCCTCCTCGGCCGTGACCGTGGCGCCCAGGTGCGAGCCGAGTTCGTCGGCGAGGTCCGCACAGCTCGCCGCGGGCCACCATTGCCCGCGATCCCGCTGCCATCCCAGTCCGGCCTCCGCCGTCCGAGCCGCGATCCCTGCGCCGATCGCCGCACCGATCCGATCCGCCTCCTCACGACCACGGTCGGGGAGGTCGCTCGAGAAACCCATGACCCAGAGCTCCGGCGACTCCCACTGCCAGGCGCAGTCCCACTCGCAACGGCCGAAGTAGAAGTCGGACTCATCGTCCGGAAGCCGCGCACCGTCCAGGCCGATCTTCGGAAGGATCGTGACGTTGCCGGTGACGTGGCCCCCCTGCCATTCGCACACGAGTCCGCCGGCGTTGTCGATCGAACGAGTCCAGGTCTGGTCGCGACGAGCGACCGCGATTCCGTCGATCCCGGTGGCAGCGATCAGCTCCGCCGGCGGCACGGCGACCGCGCAATCGCCACCGAACACAGCAAGAGGAGCCTGTCCGCCCGCGATGATCGGTGGCGTCGGAGTCGGAGTCGGAGCAGGGTCGCTCGATGCTGCCGGATCCGGCGTGGAGATCGCCGAGGGTTCGGCCGCCGGGGTGCAGGCGGTGATGACGCCCAGCACTGCCAGGGCAGCGAGAGCGAGAGGAAGGGGTCGTCGCACGGCATCTCCATCGAGGGGTCCAGCGACTCTATCGACCCTCCGACCTCGCACCGCCATCGCTTCCACAACGATTCGGGAACGGCATGCATCGAGCGGGGCCCGCCTGCCCGGATCGGCCTTGCGGCAGGGCGGTCAGGGCTGCTTCTTCTGGCGGCCCGGGGCGTTGTCGCTGTTGCCGCGGCCGTTGGTCGGCTCCGTGCCCTGGTCGTCGCTCGACGGCGGTGGCGTCTGCGTCGGCGCCGGAGCGGGCACGGTGGGCGGAACCGCGACCACCGGCTGCTCGGCGGGTGCTTCCGGCTCGGTGGCGGCATCCGTCTCCTCCGCCGGCTCGGTCGTCGGCGTGGAGGACGGCGAGGGTGTGGCGGGGAAGGACGCCGAAGGCCGCGGCTCCGAGACGGTCGCCGGATCCGCGGGCACCAAGGGGTCCTGGTTCTGCGACGCTCCGAGGATCGTGGTGACGACCACCAGGAGCGAGAGCCCCAGCGCACCGCAGAGCGCGCCGAGCCCGAACGTCTGCACGCGTCGCGAGCGCATCCACGACCGGTCGGCAGGCGCCGCGTCGGCGCGGCGGGTGAGCGGAGCCGGGGCCGTGGGCTCGCTCGAGGGGATCGGTTGCATCACGGTCCTCGGCGGGATCAGCGTGCCGGGGGTGCACGCACGCAGGGAGCCTACGCGACGGTCCTGGACGGAACCTGGCCCGATGTCGGCGATCACGACGAAGATGGAGTGATGGGCGACGTCCTCGAACGGTTCGGTCCTGCCACGCAGGACTGGTTCCGCGGCGCCTTCCACGCGCCGACCGACGCGCAGAAGGGCGCATGGCAGGCGATCTCGGCCGGCAAGCATGCACTCGTCGTCGCGCCGACCGGTTCGGGCAAGACGCTGTCGGCGTTCCTCTGGGCGATCGACCGCGTCTTCCACGACAAGGCTGCGGCCTCGCCGGCTCCCGTCCCCGCATCGGGCCGGAAGAAGCGGACGGATGCTGCGCCGCCGGCGACCCGGATCCTCTACATCTCCCCTCTCAAGGCGCTCGGCGTCGATGTCGAGCGCAACCTCCGGTCGCCGCTCGTCGGGATCGGGCAGTCCGCCCGGCGCCTCGGCCTCAGCGTGCCCGATGTCACGGTCGGCGTCCGGTCCGGCGACACGCCCGCGGGCGACCGGCGCAAGCTCGTGCAGACGCCTCCCGACATCCTCATCACGACGCCCGAGTCGCTGTACCTCATGCTCACGAGCCGCGCGGGCGAGACGCTCCGCGACGTGCACACGGTGATCGTCGACGAGGTGCACGCGGTCGCGGCCACCAAGCGCGGGGCGCACCTGGCAGTGAGCATGGAGCGGCTCGATGCGCTGCGACGCTCGTTCGCGCCCGACGCTGCGCCGGCCCAGCGCATCGGCCTCTCGGCGACCGTGCGTCCGATCGACGAGGTGGCGCGGTTCCTCGGCGGCGCGGAGCCCGTCGAGATCGTTGCCCCGAAGGCGTCGAAGGCGTTCGACATGAAGGTCGTCGTCCCGATCGGCGACATGCTGAACCCGCCACCGCCGCCGAGCCCCTTCTCGTCCGACGGCGACGGCGACGGTGCCTGGACGGAGCCGGGCGCCGAGGCGATCGACGAGGACTGGTTCGCCGACGGACAGTCCTCGGGCTCGCGGCCGCGCGCCTCCGGAGCCGGCGAGACCGAGATGACCGGGTCGGTGTGGCCGCACGTCGAAGAGGCGATCGTCGACCGCATCCTGCTGCACCGGTCGACCATCGTGTTCTGCAATTCGCGGCGCCTGGCCGAGCGGCTCACCGGCCGGCTGAACGAGATCTACTCCGAGCGCCTCGGGCTCGACCTTCCCGACCAGACGGTGCCCGCGGCCATGATGGCGCAGGCCGGCGCGACGGCCGGCGCCGACCCGGTGCTCGCGAAGGCGCACCATGGATCGGTCTCGAAGGAGCAGCGCGCGCAGGTCGAGGAGGAGCTGAAGTCCGGAGTCCTGCGCTGCGTCGTCGCGACGTCGAGCCTCGAGCTCGGCATCGACATGGGCGCGGTCGACCTGGTGATCCAGGTCGAGGCGCCGCCGAGCGCGGCTTCGGGACTCCAGCGCATCGGCCGCGCCGGTCACCAGGTCGGCGAGGTGAGCCGTGCCGCCCTGTTCCCGAAGCACCGCGGCGACGTGCTCCACACCGCGATCGTCACCGAGCGCATGCTCGCGGGGCAGATCGAGGCGATCGCGATCCCTCAGAACCCGCTCGACATCCTCGCCCAGCAGACGGTGGCCGCCGCCGCGATCGGTCCCGTCGACGTCGAAGGCTGGTACGAGACGCTCAAGCGCAGCGCGCCGTTCCGCTCCCTCCCGCGGTCGGCGTACGAGGCGACGCTCGACCTCATCGCCGGCAGGTTCCCGTCCGACGAGTTCGCCGAGCTGCGTCCCCGGGTCGTCTGGGATCGCGACCTCGGTGTGCTGACCGGGCGCCCGGGCGCCCAGCACATCGCCGTGACGAGCGGCGGCACGATCCCCGACCGCGGGCTCTTCGGTGTCTTCATCGCCGGCGAATCCCAGAACGCACGGGTCGGCGAGCTCGACGAGGAGATGGTCTACGAGTCCCGCGTCAACGACGTCTTCACGCTGGGCACCACGAGCTGGCGCATCGTCGAGATCACCCACGACCGCGTGAACGTGCTGCCCGCGTTCGGGCAGCCCGGCAAGGTGCCGTTCTGGCACGGCGACGGCATCGGGCGCCCCGCCGCGCTCGGCGAGGCGCGCGGCACGTTCTCGCGCGAGGTGTCGGCGGCGAAGCCCGACAAGGCCGGATCGCGGCTGCGCGAGGCGGGCCTCGACGAGTTCGCGCAAGACAACCTGCTGGCCTACCTCGCCGAGCAGCGCGAGGCCACCGGCACGCTGCCGACCGACCGCCAGCTCACTGTGGAGCGCGGCCGCGACGAGGTCGGCGACTGGCGCGTGATCCTGCACTCGCCTTACGGCATGCAGGTGCACGCGCCGTGGGCACTCGCGGTCAACGCGCGCATCCGCGAGCGGCTGGGCGTCGACGGATCGGCGGTGGCGAGCGACGACGGGATCATCGCGCGGATTCCGGATGCTACGGCCGAGCCTCCGGGGGCAGACCTCTTCGTCTTCGATCCCGACGAGCTCGACCAGATCGTCACCGAAGAGGTGGGCGGCTCGGCACTGTTCGCCTCCCGGTTCCGCGAGTGCGCCGCGCGCGCGCTCCTGATGCCGCGGCGCAACCCGGGCAAGCGCACGCCGCTCTGGCAGCAGCGACAGCGATCGGCGCAGCTGCTCGAGGTCGCCCGGCGCTATCCGACCTTCCCCATCATCCTCGAGACGCTCCGCGAGGTCCTGCAGGACGTCTACGACGTGCCGTCCCTGCTGCGGCTGATGCGCGGGATCGGCGAACGGCGCATCCGGCTCATCGAGACCGAGCCCGCCCAGCCCTCGCCGTTCGCGCGCGACCTCCTGTTCGGCTACGTCGGCGCGTTCATGTACGAGGGCGATTCGCCGCTGGCCGAGCGCCGCGCCGCGGCCCTCTCGGTCGACCCCGCGCTGCTGTCGGAGCTCCTCGGCAAGGTCGAGATGCGCGAGCTCCTCGACCCCGACGTCATCGCCCAGTTCGAGCGCGAGGCGCAGCGCCTCGACCCCGAGCGTCGCGCCCGCGGTCTCGAGGGCGTCGCAGACCTGCTTCGCCTCCTCGGCCCGCTCGATGCGGCCGAGGTCGCCGCCCGCCTCGAATCCGCCGTCGAGGCGAACGGTGCCGGTGCTCCGAACGCGACCGAGGCCGAGGCATCCGCTCTCCTCGCTGCCCTTGTCTCGGCGCGCCGCGCGATCTCGGTGACCATCGCCGGCATCACGCGCATCGCCGCGATCGAAGACGCGGGGCGACTGCGCGATGCACTCGGCGCGCCTCTGCCGGTGGGCATCCCGACCGCGTTCCTCGAACCCGTCGCCGACCCGCTCGGCGATCTCGTGGCGCGGTACGCGCGCACGCATGGGCCCTTCACGGCGGATGCTGCGGCCGACCGCCTGGGCGTCGGTGTGGCGGTCGCGCGACTCACGCTGCAGCGACTCGAGTCGCAGGGACGCGTCACGAGCGGCTTCTTCCTTCCCGAGTCGTCGGCGACGGCGCGCCCGGACGACGCGGAGTGGTGCGACACCGAGGTGCTCCGCCGCCTTCGCATGCGCTCGCTCGCGGCGATCCGCGGCAGCGTCGAGCCCGTGCCGCAGCACGCGTACGCGCGGTTCCTCCCGGTGTGGCAGCACGTGACGCGGCCGCTCGAGGGGATCGACGGAGTCGCCGCGGTCGTCGAGCAGCTCGCGGGCGTGCCCATCCCCGCCAGCGCGTGGGAGTCGCTCGTGCTCCCGGCCCGCGTCGCGGACTACACCTCCGGCATGCTCGACGAGCTCACGGCCACCGGCGAAGTGGTGTGGTCGGGTCACGGCAGCCTTCCCGGCCGCGATGGCTGGATCGCCCTGCATCCGGCCGATGCCGTGCCGCTCACGCTGGCGCTCCCCGACGAGGCAGAGGAGGTCGCCCCCGGATCGCTCGACGCGCAGCTGCTTGCCGCTCTCGCCGGCGGCGGAGCGTACTTCGCCGCACAGCTGCGGCAGTCCACCGGCGCCGAGAACGAGCAGTCCGTCGTCGATGCGCTGTGGCGGCTGACGTGGGCGGGCCTCGTGACGAACGACACCTTCGCGCCGGTCCGCGCCCTCATCTCCGGCGGTTCACAGGCGCACCGCGTGAGCCGCCGCACACCACGGGCGCGGCTCTACCGTGGCGCCGCGGTGCGGACGGTGGCAGCATCAGTTCCCGCTCGTCCACCGGCGATCGGCGGCCGGTGGTCGTTGCTGCCCGCCGCCGAGCCCGATGCCGCCCTGCGGGCGACCGCGACGGCGAGCCTGCTGCTCGACCGCTACGGCGTGGTCACGCGCGGGGCGGTGCAGTCGGAGGGCGTTCCGGGCGGATTCGCCCAGACGTACCGGGTGCTCGCCGGCTTCGAAGAGGCCGGTCACTGCCGGCGCGGCTACGTGATCGAGAAGCTCGGGGCCGCGCAGTTCGCGGCGTCGGCCACCGTCGACCGGCTGCGCGAGTTCGCCGGGCTCTCCGATCCGCCGCCGCTGCGGGCGGTCACGCTGGCGGCGACCGATCCCGCGAACCCCTATGGCGCCGCGCTCGCGTGGCCGGCGCTCGAGGGCGTCTCGCACCGCCCGGGTCGCAAGGCGGGCGCGCTCGTCGTGCTGGTCGACGGCGCGCTCACCCTGTACCTCGAGCGCGGCGGCAAATCCGCGCTCGCCTTCACCGGCGACGAATCGGCCCTCGCCGCCGCCACCCGCGACCTCGCGGCCACCGCGCGCGCCCGGCGCCTCGACACCCTCACGATCGAGCAGGTGAACGGCGCCTTCGTCTACGGCACGGACGTGGGCAAGACGCTTCGCGGTGCCGGCTTCGTCGAGTCCCCGCGGGGGCTCACGCTGCGCCGGCTCACGGCGGGCGACGCGCTTCGACAGGCTCAGGGACCGGAGGACAGGGCGGGCGCCCGTGCCTGAGGGCGACACCGTCTTCCAGGCAGCGAGACGACTGAACACGGCACTGGCCGGCGCGACAGTGACGCGGTTCGAGCTGCGGGTCCCCCAGGCGGCGACGGTCGACCTGACCGGCGAGGTCGTGCACGGCGTCGTCTCACGCGGCAAGCATCTCCTCCATCGCATCGGCCCGTGGACGCTCCACACGCACCTCAAGATGGAGGGCGAGTGGCACGTCTACCGACGCGGCGAGCGCTGGCGTGCACCCGGGTTCCGTGCGCGGGCCGTCATCGGCGCGACGGCTCCCGACGGAGCCGAGTGGGAGACCGTCGGCTTCGATCTCGCCGACATCAAGGTCGTGCCGACGATCGCAGAGGACGAGCTCGTGGGGTACCTCGGCCCCGATCCGCTCTCCGACACCTGGGATCCGGCCGCGGCCGCCCAGAACCTCGCGGCCGATACCCGCGCCGTGCATGTCGCCCTGCAGGACCAGCGCAATGTCGCCGGCTTCGGCAACGAGTACGTCAACGAGATCCTCTTCGTGCGCGGGGTCCTGCCGACGACGCCGGCCGACGAGACGGATGCCGCGGCGATGATCGATCTCGGATCCCGCATGATCCGCGCCAACCGCGACCGCGTCGACCGCACGTTCACCGGCGACGCGCGCCCGGGCCGGACGACGTGGGTCTACCGTCGCGAGGGCCGTCCGTGCCGCCGCTGCGGCACGCTGATCCGTGGCGGAAGCCTCGGCGCCGATCCGACGCGCGAGCGCATCGTCTTCTGGTGCCCGACGTGCCAGCGCTGAGCCTCGATTCCAGGCAGCCCGAACCCCGGTTCCAGCACGCTTTGATCACGATGCCCGGCGGACGATCCGTCGCGCCGGGGCGAGGCATCCGTTCCTCCGAGTCGGACAGGCGCCGAAACGTCGCGGTTTCCTGACCGTTACACAACCCCGGACGATCTGTCCCGCCGGGCCGGGCCACCGCCCCGGATCGTCCGGTTCGGATTCGGCCGCGTTGCGGGCATCTGCGTCGCCATATTGAATACCTCCACACCCGATCGGTCGTGCAGCGTTGCGCGGCCCGGACCAGAAGGACCCTCACGAGGTGACGATGTCCACAGGCACGGCGACCGCAGCGCAGGCTTCGGCGGAGCAGGTTCCCATCGACGGTGACGGTGCGCGCGGGGCGGTCGTCCTGTCGGGCGTCACGAAGTACTACGGCGAGCAGCTCGCCGTCGACGACCTGTCGCTCGGGATCCAGCCCGGCGAGTTCATCTCGCTGCTCGGCCCGTCAGGCTGCGGAAAGACGACCACGCTGCGGATGATCGCGGGATTCGAACAGCCGGATGCCGGTGACATCCGCATCTCCGGACGCTCGGTGCTCGCCGCGCCGCCGTACAAGCGCGACGTCAACACGGTCTTCCAGGCCTACGCGCTGTTCCCGCATCTGTCGGTGGCCGAGAACGTGGCGTACGGCCTTCAGCAGCGGCGCACCCCGAAGTCCGAGGTGCGCGAGCGGGTCACGCAGGCGCTCGACATGGTGCAGATGCGCAGGTTCGGCGACCGCAAGCCGACCCAGCTGTCGGGTGGACAGCAGCAGCGCATCGCGCTGGCCCGCGCGCTCGTGAACCGCCCCGCGGTGCTGCTCCTCGACGAGCCGCTCGGTGCGCTCGACCGCCAGCTGCGCGAGGAGATGCAGCTCGAGCTCAAGCTGCTCCAGTCCCGCCTGGGCATCACCTTCGTCTTCGTCACGCACGACCAGGGCGAAGCGCTGTCGATGAGCGACCGCATCGCGATCATGCGCGCCGGACGCATCGAGCAGCTCGCCGACGCCGACACGGTGTACGCCCGGCCCGCCTCGGCGTACGTCGCCGCGTTCGTCGGGCAGCAGAACTTCTTCCGTGGCCCGGCCGCCGAGGCCGGGGCCGCCATCACCTCGCCGCATGCGCTGGTGCGCGCCGCATCCCCGGTGCTCACCAGCACCAACCTCGGCGAAGCCGCGGTGCGGCCTGAGTTCATCCTCATCGAGAAGGACACGGCGACGGGCGCAGGCGCCGCGGCGAACACCGCTCGCGGCGAGCTGATCGGCGTCTCCCATCTGGGCGACACGATGCAGTACCTGGTGCGCCTCGGCGCCGACCAGAGCCTCATCGTGCGGCGGCCGACACCCGACGCACCCGCCCTCGCCGTCGGCGACGCCGTCGTGTGCACGTGGGCAGCGCACCATGTGCTCCTGTTCCCCGCCGCCGACGACGATGCCGCCCAACAGGGCGGCTACATCGCGCCCCCGACCGCCTGACCTGTATCGCCGATCCGCCCCGTCCTCCGCACAGCTACGCCACGCACCGCCGCACGACCCGCACGCCCGACGCACGCCCGCAGCCGCAGCATCCGCCGATCACGGCTCCCGACCCGACCCAGGAGTACCCGATGACCCAGCCTCGTACCCCGCTTCGCATCCTCGCTCCCGAGGGCGTCGCGCCCGCGATCGCACGCGAGCTGTCGCGGCGCCGCTTCCTGAGCCTGGCGGCCCTCGCCGGCGGCGCGACGGTGCTCGCCGCCTGTACGCCGGGCGGGAGCGGGGCGCCGGCGCCGCAGGCGACGGGTGGCTCGCTGGAGGACAGCCTTTCGGTGTACACGTGGGCCGAGTACGACGCACCCGAGGTGGTCGAGGCGTTCAGTGCGGAACTCGGGCCCAAGGTCACGCTCGACTCGTACGGATCCAACGAGGAGCTCATCGCCAAGCTCGTCGCAGCGAAGGGCACATCGGGCTACGACATCGTCGTGCCCACGGGCGTCTTCATCCCTCAGATGATCGAGCAGGGGCTGCTGCAGAAGCTCAACAAGGAACTGCTCCCGAACCTCTCGAACATGGACCCGGCGTTCCTCGGCCGCGCGTGGGATCCGGGCAACGACTACTCGATCTGCAAGGCGTGGGGGACGACGGGCTACGTCTACGACAAGACGGTGATCACCCGCGAGCTGACCACGTGGGCCGACTACTTCGATGCCGCGCAGAACGAGGCGAGCGGCACGACCGCGATGTCCGACGACCCCGCCGGGGTCGTCGGGTCGTACTTCTGGGCCAATGACCTGGACTGGAACACCGACGACCCCGACGAGCTCGACGCCGCGCGCGCCTTCCTCGTCGAGAGCGTCGCCCCGCACGTCGCGGCGTTCGACTCCGCCGCCGGCGCCAACACGATCCCGCAGGGCACGCATGCGCTGCTCATGGCCTGGAACGGCGACGCTCGCCTCGGCATGCAGGAGTCGTCCGACCCCGACCGCTGGCAGTGGGTGCTGCCCGGTCCGCAGACCGAGCTCTGGATGGACAACTGGGCGATCGCGACCGGTGCGGCCCACCCCGAGGCGGCTCACGCCTTCATCAACTTCGCGATGGCACCCGAGAACCAGATGCTGAACCTCGAGTGGGTCGGCTACAACGTCGGCGGCAAAGACATGCAGGGTGCGGCCGAGGAAGCCGAGGTCGAGCGCCTCGACATGATCTTCTTCACGCCCGAGCAGCTCGAGAGCATGCACGAACAGGTGCTCAACGAGTCGCTGAGCACCCGCGTGGAGATCTACAACGAGGTGAAGGCTGCCGCCGGTGCGTGATCGCGCCACCGGCGCGGTGGGGCCCGCGCTCGCGGTACCCGCCTGGGCGTGGCTGCTCGTCTTCTTCGTGGCGCCGGTCGCGATGGTCGTGTGGTTCAGCTTCGGCTACAAGCCCGGGGTGTTCGGCACCCACGCGAACGACATCCTCTCGTTCGACCGATACGTCGAGGCCATCTCGCCGACGTTCCTGGCGACGTTCACGAACACGCTGTGGGTGGGGATCATCGGCACGGTGCTCTGCTTCGCGATCGGGGCCCCGGTGGCGTACTGGATGGCCTTCAAGGTGAAGCCTCAGCGCCGCGGCATCCTGATCGCCCTCGTCCTCGTGCCGTTCTGGACCAACTTCCTCGTCCGGACCATCGGCTGGCAGGTGATCCTCGCCCCTGAGGGGTGGCTCTCGACACTGCTGCAGGGCATCGGCGTCCTCGACGGCCCGCTCGAGATCCTGTACACGCGCGCCGCGGTGATCATCGGCGTGGTCTACAACTACCTGCCGCTGATGATCCTGCCGCTGTTCGTGGCATTCGACCGAGTGGGTCCGGCGCTGCGCGAGGCCTCGAAAGACCTCGGCGCAGGCAAGATCGTGACCTTCTTCCGCGTCACCCTCCCGCTGTCGCAGCCCGGCATCATCGCCGGAGTGCTCCTGGTGTTCATCCCCCTGATGGGCGACTACATCACCGCCACGGTGCTGGGCGGCGCGAAGGGCAACATGGTGGGTCAGCTCGTCGCAGGACAGTTCCAGACCGCCCAGAACTGGGCTCTCGGATCGGCGATGGCGGTGCTGCTGATGCTCCTGATCATGGTCGCGATCGGACTGTGCGCCGTGATCATCTGGCTCGTCGCGCTGCCGTTCCGCACGCGCAACCGGCTGGTCCTCGGGTCGGTTCCCGAGAGCGCGAGAACGGATGCTGCGCCCGCAGCGGCGCTGGAGGTGACGACGTGACCACGCAGACCGAGACAGAGACCATCCTGCAGGCAGAGGCGCGTGAGGCCCGCCCGGGCGGCGCCGCGCCCCGTCGTCGCCCGCGCAGGTCGGGATCGGACATCGCCTTCGGCGTGTGGGGCGCGCTCGTCATGCTCTTCCTGTTCCTGCCGATCATCGTGATCGTCGTCCACTCGTTCAACACGGGCCGCCTGCTGGCGGTGTGGGACGGGTTCGGGTTCGACGCGTTCCTGTCGATCCTGACCAAGCCGGCGATCCAGAATGCGGTCCGGGTATCGCTGCTCACCGCGCTCATCGCCGCGATCATCGCGACGGTGCTCGGCACCCTCGCCGGCATCGCCATGGCACGGCATCCCGGCAAATGGGTGTGGTGGTTCCTGGGGCTCCTGCTCCTGGTGTCGGTGACTCCCGAGATCGTCGACGCGGTGGCGCTGCTGCCGTTCATGGTGTTCCTCGGGCAAGACCTCGGCATGACGATGTTCAACGACGGCATCGTGCGCCTGTCGGTGGGCTCGTCGCTGTTCGCGACCGCGGTGGTGTCATACATCGTGCGGGCACGGCTGGTGGGTCAGGACGCGCAGCTGGAGGAGGCGTCCGCCGACCTCTACGCCAAGCCGTTCACCACGTTCCGCCGGGTCACGCTGGCCCTCGCGATGCCGGCGGTGCTCGCCGGCTTCCTGCTGGCGTTCACGCTCAGTCTCGACAACACGATCGTGGCGGCGTTCGTGCAGGTGTCGGGGACGACGCCGTGGCCGGTATACGTGCTGAGCGCGCTGCGCACCGGCCTGCGTCCCGAGATCGCGGCGGTGTCGACGATCATGCTGCTGCTGACCCTCGTCGCCCTCGCCCTGGTCGCGCTCGTGCTCAAGCGTGCGGGCGACTCCGCGACGCAGATCGCCCGCACGATGACGGGCGGCTGATCCGGTTGCGCGACCCTATGCTGTTCCGGTGACCCGACTCCTGCTCCTCATCGACATCCAGCGCGACTACTTCCCGGGAGGGCGGCATCCGCTCGTCGACCCGGACGCCGCCGCCGATGCCGCGGCGCGTCTGCTCGCCGGGTTCCGCGCGTCGGGTGAGCGGGTCGTCCACGTCCAGCACGTGTGGGACGCTCCGGATGCTGCGTTCTTCGCCCCCGGAACCCCCGGAGTCGAGTTCGATCCGCGCGTCGCGCCGGACGGCGAGGAGCACGTCATCGTCAAGCACGAGCCCAACGCGTTCCTGGGGACGGGGCTCGAGTCGCTGCTGCGCGCGGCGGACGCCGACGAGATCGTCGTCGCAGGCATGATGTCGAGCATGTGCGTGGACGCCACTGTGCGTGCGGCGTCCGATCTCGGCTTCACCATCGCCGTCGCGCAGGACGCGTGCGCCGCACCCGACCTCGCCTACGACGGCCGCACGGTGCCGGGCGCCCAGGTGCACCTCGCCTTCATGGCGGCGCTCGACGGCACGTATGCCCGGGTCGCCGACGTCGATGCGCTCGTGGGGGAGCTCGTCGCCGGCTGAGTCCGCGACAACCTGTCCGACCCGCCGGACAACTTCCGACACGCACGCCCTGCATCGACCCGGCCGACGGGTGAGGATGGGAGCACCACACACCGCATCGGAGTTGATAACCGTGGGCACGACCGTCTTCGAACGACAGCGGCCGGCAGCATCCGTCGTCCAGCATTCCCTCGCCGACACGAAGCACTCGGTGTTCTGGCGCGACGACCTTCCCGACAGCCTCCTTCCCGACCGGCCCGCGCTCGTCGGCACGCACCGCGCCGACCTCGTCGTCGTGGGTGGCGGATACACGGGCCTGTGGACGGCGCTCCTCGCCACCGAGCGCGACCCCGACGCGAAGGTCGTGGTCGTCGAGGCGCAGCGCGTCGGCTGGGCTGCGTCGGGACGCAACGGCGGCTTCTGCGAGGCCAGCCTCACCCATGGCCACGAGAACGGCATGGCCCGCTGGCCGAAGGAGATGCCGACCCTCGACCGCCTGGGGCACGAGAACCTCGATGCGATCGAGGCCGCCGAGGCCCGCTTCGGCATGGACTTCCAGTTCGAGCGCACCGGGCAGCTCGCTCCGGCGATCGAGCCGCACCAGGTGGAGTGGCTGAAGGAGTGGGCCGCCGAGGGCGAAGAGGGCGTGGTCTATCTCGACCGGGCCGAGGCCCAGGCATCCGTCCACTCCCCCACGTACCTCGCTGCGGTCTGGGAGAAGAACGCGTGCGGCATGGTCCATCCCGCACGCATGGCCGCCGAGCTCGCCCGCGTCTGCGAAGAGCGGGGCGTGGTGATCTTCGAGCGCTCGCACGTCACCGGGCTCGACACGAGCGGACCGGGCGTGGTCGTGATCACCTCCGACGGGCGGGTCGAGGCATCCCGTGCCGCACTGGGTACCAACGTGTTCCCGTCGCTGATCAAGCGCAACCGGCTCATGACGGTTCCCGTGTACGACTACGTGCTCATGACCGAGCCGCTCACCGACGCCCAGCTCGCCTCGATCGGCTGGCAGGACCGCCAGGGCATCGGCGACATGGCCAACCAGTTCCACTACTACCGGATCACCCAGGACAACCGGATCCTGTTCGGCGGCTACGACGCGATCTACCGGTACGGCCGCAAGGTGGATCCCGAGTACGAGAACCGGCCCGAGACCTGGGCCAAGCTCGCGAGCCATTTCTTCACCACCTTCCCGCAGCTCGAGGGACTGCGCTTCACGCACCAGTGGGCCGGCGCGATCGATACCTCGACCCAGTTCACGGCGTTCTTCGGCACCGCCCGCGACCGCCGCGTCGCGTACGCCGCCGGGTTCACGGGACTGGGCGTCGGATCGACGCGCTTCGCCGGCGAGGTCATGCTCGATCTGCTCGACGGTGTGGAGAACGAGCGCACGCAGCTCGAGATGGTGCGCAAGCGTCCGCTCCCCTTCCCGCCCGAGCCCGCCGCATCGATGGGCATCAACGCGACCCGCTGGTCGCTCGACCGCGCCGACCACAACAAGGGCAAGCGCAACCTGCTCCTGAAGACGCTGGATGCGCTCGGTCTGGGGTTCGACTCGTGAACCCCGGAATCGTGACGGATGCCGCGTCCCTCGAGCTCGACCTCGAGCCCCTGGCCGCTGACCACGTTGTGGACGGCGCTCCCGCGACCGGCTACGCCGAGCTGACCGAGACCATCGGGGTGTGGGAGCACACGCCCGGCACGTCGACCGACGTCGAGACGGACGAGGTCTTCATCGTGCTTTCGGGCTCGGCGACGGTGTCGTTCGACGATCCGGGTCTCGAGCCGATCGAACTCCGCGCCGGATCCGTGGCGCGTCTGACCGCCGGGATGCGCACGGTCTGGACCGTGCGCGAGACGCTCCGCAAGGTCTACATCGCCGGCTGAGTCCGGCCTCACCACCGATCCCCGCGTCTGCGGCGGAACCAGAGGTCGCACGGCTTCGTGGACCCGCGCCTCGCGCCGTGGCATGGTGCCACCTCGTCGGTCTTCGACCAGTAGACGTTCATCAGCACCTCGCAGTCGCAGAACCCCCCTCCGTCCTGGAGGCGGCCCTCGAGCGCGACGGCGCGGGGCGCCTGTGCGTCGCGATACGTGAGCGCGAGGCGCAGCGAGCCGTCACAGGGGGCGTCGCGCAGGACGCGGTCGAGATAGCACGCCAGGCACTCACCACCCCGCGGAGCGATGATCGCCGCGGCGAGCCCACGGACGAACGATTCGGCTTGGATGTCGATTGCTGTTTCCATGGCGAAAGAATGGCGCGGGCCTCCGACATCGAAGTGCTAGCATTGCCAGCAGTCCGAAGGAGCAGCCGTGGGTGCCATCACCGTCCGCAACCTCGATGACGATGTCCAGCAGCGCCTCAAGGAGCGAGCCGCCGCGCACGGCCGCTCGATGGAGGCGGAAGCGCGAGCGATCCTGACGAGCGCGGTGTCGCCCAGCAGCATGATCATCGATTGGATCGACGCGGCGAGCAGTCTCGCCATCGACCTCGAACTGCCCGCACGCAGCCTCCCTCGCGAGCTCGATCTGTCGTGATCATCCTCGACACGAATGTGCTGTCCGAACCGCTGCGCTCTGTGCCCGACACCGCCGTCGTCGCCTGGATGACGTCGCAGACGGATGCCGCGATCACCGCGATCTCCGTCGCTGAGCTGCTCGTCGGAGCCCGGCGGCTTCCGGAGGGTGCACGCCGCGAGCGACTGATCGCGGCCATCGACTCGATTCTCTCGGGGAGCCGTGTGCTGCCCTTCGACGAACGGGCCGCCCGGAGGTATGCGCGCCTGCAGGAGGCTCGCCGGATCGCCGGACGCCCGCTGTCTGTAGAAGATGGGATGATCGCCGCGATTGCGGCCGCGCACGGTGCGACGCTTGCGACGCGCAACACGAAGGACTTCGAGGATCTCGGCATCGACCTCGTCGATCCCTGGGCACCCAGGGACGCGTAGACGCGTCAGCGTCCTGCCGACCTCCGCACGAGCAGCGCCAGATGCAGCGCCGTCTGGGTCTCGCCGTCGTCGAGATCCACCCCCAGCAGCTCCTCGATCAGCGCGATGCGCTGGTAGAACACCGAGCGCGACAGATGGGATGCCCCGGCCGCCGCGGTGCGGTTGCCCGGGTGGGCGAGCATCGCCTCGAGGACGTCGAGCAGGTCGCCCGACCGCGAGAGGTCGTAGGCGATGAGCGGCGCCAGCATGCGCTCGCCATGCTCGAGCACGCGATGGTCATCACGCAGGGCGGTGACCAACTGCACGAGCGGACGATTCTCGGCGCGCCGCAGGTGCGGGCCGCGCCCCGAGCGCCGCCTCCGGCCGCCCGCGAGGTCGACCGCCTCGTGCACCGAGGCGAGCGCGGCATCGATGCCCTCAGCACTGCGCCCGACCGAGACGGTGACGCGCTCGACGTCACCGGCATCGACGAGGGCACGCACGAATGCGACCACGGCGGCATCGTCGAACACGGCCTCCGGCGGCAGCGACACCAGCATCGTGGTCGCCGGCGCCACGACGCCCGCCGGCGCCGACCCCGCCAGCGCGCGCCCTCGCAGGGCGCGGGCGGCAGCATCCGCCCGCTCCACCGCGACCGGCGCGCCCGACACGACCAGCCCGTAGAGCTTGGCGCCGCGCAGCGGCAGGCCGGCCGCCTCGAGGCGAGCGGCGGCGCCGCCGACCCCGGCGAAGCGTCCGGCGAGCAGCCCGTCGACGAGGCGCCGCCGTCCTATGCGCGCCCACTCGTCGGCGTCGCCGTCGGCGAGACGGCCGACCGCGAGGGCGATCGCGCCCTGCTCGAGCACTGCGGTGCGTCCGGCCGCGTGCTCCGGTCCCGGCAGCGCGATGAGATTTCCCCAACGGATGCCTCGTGCCTCGACCGGGACGATCAGCCAGTCTTCCGCTCCGGCAGGGATGCCGCGCTCCCGGCACTGCTCGGAGCGCCGGTGCGCGGAACGCGATCGCAGCTCCCACTCGGTGAAGAGCTCCTCCTCCATCGCCAGCGGCACCTCTGCCGCGACGACCTCGTAGCCGAGGTTCTCGAGCACGATGGGCGCGCCGAGGGTCTGCGCGAGCTGGTGGACGATGAAGTCCGCGGGCGATCCGCGCAGCACGAGCGCTGTGAACCGCTCGCGCACCTCATCACGCGCGCGCAGCGCGTCGGTCTGTCCCGTGATGATGCGGCTGTGGACGGCCTCGGTGACCGTGACGAACTTCAGCTCCCGGTGGAGCACGACCAGGGCGAGGCCGCGCTCGCGGGCGGCCTCGACGACCACCGCGGGGACGTACCGATAGTGGGTGCCCAGCTCGAGCACGAGGCCGGAGAGCCCCGCGTCGGCGAGCTCGTCGACGAACCGGCGTAGGTCCCCGGGCTCCACCGGCCACGACGAACCGGTCGACAGCAGCATCTCGCCGCCGTCCAGCAGGCGAGCGACGCCGGCGCTGTCGGAGACGTGCAGCCAGCGCACGCGCGCATCGAGCGCATCATCGCCGACGAGCACTTCGGGAACGCCCTGCGCGACCGCTTCGAGCGCGATCACTTCGCGCACGGTCGGGAGGATCTCATCTGCGGATCGATCTGCCGGACGATCCGTTTGGATCGTCCGATCTTCGCGACGGTCGGACACCGTGGCCGCCTCTTCTTCTCTGACAGGCTGGGATCCGTCAAGCCTAGGGGATCACCACACGATCTGTCCGACACCGAGAAGGAGCCACCCATGAGCATTGCCGAGAGCGCCGTCGCGCCCGCGACCACGGACGCCGACGTCCGGGTGATTTCGCATTGGATCGACGGCGCGGAGCGGCCGTCGTCGTCGGGTCGGACGGCGCCGGTGTACAACCCCGCGACGGGCGCGGTGAGCGCTCGCGTGGCGTTGGCGGATCAGGCGGAGATCGATGCGGCGATCGCGTCGGCAGTGGCCGGGTTCCAGGTGTGGAAGGGGTACTCGATCGCGCGGCGGCAGACGGTGCTGTTCGCCTTCCGGGAGCTGCTGAATTCGCGGAAGCGGGAGCTGGCGGAGATCATCACGGCGGAGCACGGCAAGGTGCTCTCGGACGCGATGGGCGAGATCCTCCGCGGCCAGGAGGTCGTGGAGTTGGCGACCGGGTTCCCGCACCTGATCAAGGGCGCCTTCAGTGAGAACGCGTCCACCGGGATCGACGTGTACTCGCTCAAGCAGCCGCTCGGGGTCGTCGGGATCATCAGCCCGTTCAATTTCCCGGCGATGGTGCCGATGTGGTTCTTCCCGATCGCGATCGCCGCCGGCAACGCCGTGATCCTCAAGCCCTCCGAGAAGGACCCGACCGCCGCGCTGTGGCTCGCGCAGCTCTGGAAGGAGGCGGGACTGCCGGACGGGGTGTTCACGGTGCTGCAGGGCGACAAGCTCGCCGTCGACGGACTGCTCACCTCCCCGGACGTCGCGTCGATCTCGTTCGTGGGGTCCACGCCGATCGCGCAGTACATCTACGAAACTGCCAGCAAGCACGGCAAGCGGGTGCAGGCGCTCGGTGGCGCCAAGAACCACATGCTCGTGCTCCCCGACGCGGACCTCGACCTGGTCGCCGACCAGGCCGTCAACGCCGGCTACGGTGCCGCCGGGGAACGCTGCATGGCCATCAGCGTCGTCCTCGCCGTCGAACCCGTCGCCGACGACCTCATCGCGAAGATCCAAGACCGCATCGGCAAGCTGCGCATCGGCAACGGGGCCGGGGTCGACGGCGTCGAACCCGACATGGGCCCGCTGATCACCGACATCCACCGCGACAAGGTCTCCTCCTACGTCGACATCGCCGAAGCCGACGGGGCCAAGATCGTCGTCGACGGCCGCAACTACACGGTGGACGGGCATGAGGATGGGTTCTTCTTCGGCCCCACCCTGATCGATGACATCCCCACCACCAGTCGGGCGTATCAGGAGGAGATCTTCGGACCCGTCCTCTCCGTCGTCCGCGTGAACAGCTACGACGAGGGCCTGGAGCTGATCAACAGTGGCCAGTTCGGCAACGGCACCGCGATCTTCACCAACGACGGCGGCGCTGCCCGCCGGTTCCAGAACGAGGTGCAGGTCGGCATGATCGGCATCAACGTGCCGATCCCCGTCCCGGTCGCCTACCACTCGTTCGGCGGGTGGAAGCAGTCGCTGTTCGGCGACGCGAAAGCCTACGGCGTCCATGGGTTCGACTTCTTCACCCGCGAGAAGGCCATCACCTCCCGCTGGCTCGACCCCGCCAGCCACGGCGGCATCAACCTCGGCTTCCCCCAGAACAACTGACCTTCCGCACTGGGCGTGTGCGCCGGGCTCAGAGCGTTTCGACTCGCAGGCTCGCTCAACGACCGATAAGGACCACTGGAGCATCCTCATGACTGACACACTCACCCCAACCCCCGCCGTCCACACCGACCCCGAGGCCGAAGCCCGCGTGCGCGCGGACGATCGCGGTCACGTGTTCCACTCGTGGAGTGCGCAGGCGCTCATCGACCCGCTCCCCATCGCGGCGGGTGAGGGCTCGACCTTCTGGGACTACCAGGGCAACTCGTACCTCGACTTCAGCTCGCAGCTGGTGAACCTCAACCTCGGCCACCAGCATCCGGATCTCGTCCGGGCGATCCAGGATCAGGCGGGTCGTCTCGCCACGATCCAGCCCTCGATGGCCAACGACGTGCGCGGCGAGCTCGCCCGCCGCATCGCCGAGGTCGCCGGCGACGGGTTCGAGAAGGTGTTCTTCACGAACGGCGGCGCCGACGCGAACGAGAACGCCGTGCGCATGGCGCGCCTCGTCACCGGCCGCCGCAAGGTGCTGTCGATGTACCGCAGCTACCACGGCAACACCACGACCGCGATCTCGCTGACCGGCGACCCCCGCCGCTGGCCCAACGAGCCCGCCGACGGGTCGACCGCCAAGTTCTTCGGCCCCTACCCCTACCGTTCGGCGTTCCACTCGTCGAGCGCCGAGGAGGAGACGCAGCGCGCGCTGGAGCACCTCGAGCAGACCATCGTGCTCGAGGGCGCCGCGACGATCGCGGCGATCATCATCGAGACGATCGTCGGCACGAACGGCGTGCTGGTGCCGCCGCCGGGCTACCTCGCCGGCGTGCGCGAGCTGTGCGACCGCTACGGCATCGTCTACATCGCCGACGAGGTCATGGTCGGTTTCGGCCGCGTGGGCGAGTGGTTCGCGTTCCAGGCGTTCGACGTGCAACCCGACCTCATCACGTTCGCGAAGGGCGTGAACTCGGGCTACGTGCCGCTCGGCGGCGTCGTCATCTCGGAGCGCATCGCATCCCATTTCGACACCGTGGCGTTCCCCGGCGGGCTCACGTACTCCGGCCACCCGCTCGCGTGCGCGGCCGGGGTGGCCACGTTCGAGGTGTTCGAGCGCGACGGCATCCTCGAGCGCGTGCGCGACCTCGGGTCGCGCGTCGTCGAGCCGCGCCTGCGCGACCTCGCGTCGCGGCATCCGTCCGTCGGCGACGTGCGGGGAATCGGCCTCTTCTGGGCGATCGAGCTCGTCAAGGATCGCGAGACCCGCGAGCAGCTCGTGCCGTTCAACGCGAGCGGGACGGATGCTGCGCCCATCGCCGCGGTCGCCGCGGCGTGCAAGCGCGAGGGCGTCTGGCCGTTCACGCACTTCAACCGCGTGCACGTAGCCCCTCCCCTCGTGGTCACCGAGGACGAGCTGGTGCGAGGGCTCGATGTGATCGACCGGGCGCTCTCGGCCGCCGACGAGTACGTCACGCGCTGATCAGCGCCCCCTTCCGGCCCCGCGTCCGCTCAGGACGCGGGGCCGCTTCGCACCGCCATGCGAATCGATCCGATGCGCGGGAATGAATCACCCCTCCCCACGGTTATTTCTGTACTCAGCACCATGTGCTGCTCCAGGAGGGGACCGTGGGAAAGAACTACATCGACATCGAGAACGACCAGGGCGAGATGCTGCGCTACCGCAAGCACGTCAACGGTCGGGGCCTGATCGCGCACGGAGCGAAGGTGCACCCCAGCGCCATCGTCGAAGCGGGGGCGTATGTCGAACCGGGCGTGCAGATCGCCGCAGGCGCGCACGTCGGCCGGGGCGTATGGGTCGAGACGGATGCCGTCATCGGACCCGACGCCGAGATCGCACCGCACGCCCACATCGGGCCGCGCGCGGCCATCGGCCCGCGCGCCAAGATCGGCGTGCGCACCCAGGTCGGGCACGACGCCCGTGTCGCCGGAGGCTCGCTCATCGGCGACGACGAGACGATCGCCGACGGCGAGCGCGTCGCCACCGACAAGCGCGGACTGCGCCTGGCTGCCTGATCGTCGCGGTGGCGCGTCGGCGCCACCGCATAGGCTCGCGTCGTGCTCAGACGCGTCATCCTCGGCATCCTGCTGCTCGTCATCGCGGGCGGCGCGTACTGGTGGTTCATCGCGCGCGAGCCGGCCGAGCCACCGATCATCCCGGCCGCGCCCGCGACGACGACCACGATGCCGGCAATCCCGGCGGACGCCTTCGAGATGACCGTCGAGAGCGTCCACGACGGCGACACGCTGCGCGCCCGTGTCTCAGCTCCGAACGCCGTCGTCGGCGATCTCGAATCCACGCGCGTTCGCCTGCTGGGCATCGACACCCCCGAGATCTCCCCCGAACTCGACTGCTGGGGTGCGGAGGCGACGACGAAGCTGGCTTCGCTCGTGCCCGTGGGGTCGACGATCTGGGTCGCCCCCGACGTGGAGGTGCACGACCAGTACGGCCGCACTCTGCTCTACGTCTGGACGCCCGACGGCCGCTTCGTGAACGGCGAACTGGTCGCCCAGGGCGACGCGCGCGTCGAGGTCTACTCGCCCAATCGCAGCCAGGAGACGCTGCTCCGGTCGCTCGAATCGGCAGCCGTCGCGACGGCTGCTGGGCAGTGGGGCGCGTGCGGCTGAACGGTCACGCGGGTGCGGCGGTCACGCGAACAGGAACAGCACGAACCCGATGAGCGGCAGCGTGCCCTGGAGGAGCGCCGCCCTCAGGTACCGCAGCCCGGTCGTCAGCAGCACGAGCGCGGCGGCGACCATCGACCCGAGGGCGAAGAGCGCGAGCGCGAGCCCCGCGGCGTGCACCGGCGCGGCATCCGCACCTGCGAAGAGCAGCACGAGCCCGATCGCGACACCGACGGCGAGGAACAGGTTGTAGAAGCCCTGGTTGTACGCCATCGGCCTCGTCGTATCGGCGGCCGCCTGGTCGGCCACGCCGAACCGCTTCCAGATCTTCGGCTGTGTCCATTGGACGCTCTCCATCACGAAGATGTACACGTGAAGCAGCGCCGCCAGCGCCGCGAAGACCGTTGCGAGAATCGCCACCATGAGCGAACCATATCGCCCCGGCTACGCTGATCAGCATGGCGAAGGGCGGGTCGCGCACAGGCGGACGAGGACGCGGCGCATCGGGCAAGCGCCAGGGCGCAGCATCCGGTGTCCCCTCGAAGGCGAAGGACGGGAAGCAGCAGCCTGCGAAGCCGCGTCGGCCGCAGCCGTCGCCGGGACCGTCACCGACCCCGCCGGCCGAGGCGGTGATGCCCGCGACGTTCACGCTCGGTGCGATCCCGGGCGCGACGCCCGGCAAGTGGATCGACATCTGGAACGAACGGATGCCGCAGACCAGCCTCGAACTCGTGGCACTGACGGTCGCCGATCAGCGCCGGGCGCTGCGCGACGGCGAGGTCGACGCGGCCCTCGTGCGGCTGCCGATCGACAAGGACGGCCTCCACGTCATCCCCCTGTACGACGAGGTCCCGGTGGTCGTGTGCGCGAAGGACTCGCACCTGACCGCGGCTGACGACGAACTCGACGCCGCCGACCTCGTGGGCGAGGTGCTCATCGTGCCCCGGGACGACGTGCTCGGCATCGTGCTTCCCGGCACCGTCGCGCCGCGATTCACCCCACCGGACGAGACGGGCGAGGCGATCGCCACCGTCGCAGCCGGGGTCGGCATCGTGGTGGTGCCGATGTCGCTGGCGCGGCTGCATCAGCGCAAGGACGTCGATTACCGCCCGCTGCGCGAAGGGCCCCTCTCGACCGTCGCGCTCGCGTGGGCCGCCGACCGCGCCACCCCCGCGATCGAGGCGTTCGTGGGGATCGTGCGCGGTCGTACGGCGAACTCGTCGCGCGGCTGAGCGCCGGACTCCGCCGCGCACGGGATTGAGGGGTGCCGCCCCAGTCCCATGCGGCACCCCTCGAGGTTCGGCGGCGAAGACCCATAGCCGATTCATCGTCCCCAAGAGGGTCTTCTGTCAGCCGCTCCCCGACCCCCCGTCGGCGAAGCGCAAGCCGTTCCGCAGACCAGGAGCACGCAGCATCCGTCCTGATACACGGATCGCGAAGAAATCTCAGAAACCGGCGCCGTGCACCTGGAACGGGGCCACGATGCCGGTTTGGACGGATGCTGCAGCCAGCGCCTCGGAGGGCCCGACGCCCGCCGCGAGCCCCTCGTGCATCGCGCCCAGCAGCTCGCATGCGTCGTCATCGGCGACGATCACCGGCGCGGCGATCACCGCGCGGGCGCCGGCGTGCAGCCACACGCGCGTCATGCCGATCGCCTCTTCTCCCCAGCGGACCGAGGACCGTCCGACCTCGCAGGCCGACAGCACGACGGTGTCGGGCACCTTCTCGATGAGATCGATGTCGTAGCCGAACAGCGTGCCGTCGGCGAGTTCCAGGCCCGAGAACATCGGGTTGTCGACCGCGTGCCGGCCGTGCGCGGCGACGTGCAGGACGTCGACCTCGGAGGCGAGGCGGGTGGTTGAGGCGATGTCGGCGTCCGACAGCACGACGGGCGTCGCCCAGGCTCCGGCCGCGGTGACGACCTCCTCCCGTCCGCGCGGCACACGGGGGCCGACGGCGAATCCCGCCGCAGCGGGCGGGGCGGCGGCGACCCGCCGGAATCCCTGCCAGCGCGAAACCGACGCCGCGAGCGTGAAGGCGCGGCCTCGCAGGGCGGGAAGCATCGCCCACGGGATGCCGCTGAGCACCCCGGGTGCGGTGAGGACGATCCGCCGCGAGCCGACGAAGCGGAGCACCGGGTCGAACAGCGTGCGCGACAATGCCGCGAGCCTCTCATCGAGCGATCGCTGCACCATGGGACGGAACCCGGAGCCGAGCGGCCTCGACGCCGACATATCGAGGTCTGCGCGCAGACCCCCCATCAGCTCCCGCACCGGCCGCCAGTCACCGAGGTGGACGAGACGCGCATCATCCGCGCTGATGACGACGGCCGCGAGGCGGTCGCCGGTGTAGATGAAGGCGAGGATCGCGGCGTCCGCTCCCAGCTCGCTCCGCGCTTCCTCGATCCCCACCCGGCGGAGCACGGCAGCGGCTCCGGTCGACGACCACTGACGCTCACGCGCCCGGCTCTGCAGCTCCTCCGCGCGAGGGCCCGTGAGCCCTTCACCCTCGCCCTGTTCGGCGCGCAGCATCCGGAGCTCCGCGAGATCTTCCGCGAGGGCCGCATCCGGCGGTGGACGCAGCGGCGCGACCTGGAAGCTCAGGTGTCTTGCGCGCTCCGACCAGTCGAAGACCACATCGGGCCGGCCCGAGTGCACCGCGGCCGCCAGACCCGCCCGGATCAGGCCGTCGCCGTGCATCGTCAGCGAGGTCTGCAGATCGAGGCTTCCGAAATCGCGCTGCCAGTCGAAGAGCGCGTCGAGGCCGGATGCTGCGTGCCGCCGTGCGTCGGCGTGCCGGCCACGCGCCTCCGCCTTGGCGGCGAGCACCTCGTGCTCGAGCACGCGCACCTCCATCGTCGCTGTCGGCGGGATCCGCACGCGGCGTCCGTCCGGCCGGCCGTGGCGCGCCTCCCACAGCTGGCGTGCCAGGCGGAGAGCGGCACCCTCGGTACGGAAGCCGTGCCGTTCCAGCGCGCCCGCGACGCCGTCGACCTCTTCCTCCGACGGCACGCGACGCGGCGGCGCGGCGCGTACCCCGTTGCGCAGCACCTGTCCTCCGGCGAGCTCTGCACGCATCGCGAGGGCCTCCGCCCGAGACCCCCAGGTGTCGTTGCTGAAGCCCCGGAAGTGGCGGGCCGCCGCGCGCGCGACGCGGCGCGCTCGTGCGGGATCGTGGGAGAGGAGCGAGCGGGCGAGCTGGAATTCCGCCTCGGCGCGCTCCTTCGGCATCCGGGTCTCGCCGAACGTCGTGGCCGCGCTCGCGAGGAGGACTTCCGCCTCGCGGGTGAGGCCGGCCTCGCGCAGCACCGTGGCCCGATCGAGATCGCCGATCGCCGCGTTCCCTCGCGAGACGCCCGAGATGGTGATGCGCGCCGCGGTCATCTCGCTCAGTGCGGAAACGATGTCGCCCCGCAGCAGGTCGATGTATCCGAGGTTGTGCCGGGCTTCCGCGGCATCCACCGGACGCTCGGCGTCGGCGAAGATGGCGGCAGCCGACGAGGTGTCGTCGGCAGCCCGGTCGAGGTCGCGACGCTGCATCCCGATGAGCCCTCGATTGATCAGCATGTTCGCCCGGGCGATCGGATCGTCCGTCGTGTCGATCGCGCGGCTGAGCCACGTATCGGCGTCGTCGAGCCGACCGCCGAACTCTGCGATCGCCCCCATCTGCCCTTCCAGGATCGCGATCGTCTGACGCGAGAGCCCGTCGGTGTTCAGCGCGTCCAGACAGAGCCGCTCGGCCTCGACGATGTCGCCGGTACGCGCGCGGATCACGGCGAGTGTGCCGGCGATCCGCGCGAGCAGGTCGGGGTCTTCGGTCAGTGCCCGGGCGCGCGCCAGGGCACGCTCAGCGGCCGCGAGCCTCCCCTGAGTGGCCCGATCGACCGCCTCGCGGTGCAACGCCGCCGCGGAAGTCCCCATCGCACTCATCATGCCGTGCGGGACGATGGAGGGCGAGAGGTCAGCGCGCCGGCGCCTGGATCTTCTCCAGTGCGCGGGCGACGCGCGTCCGGGCCTTGAGCAGCTCGGAGTTGCGTCGCGTGATCTCGGTCAGCTTGCCGCTCATGAGCTGCGGGGCGAGCTCGGCCGCAATACGGGCAGCCACATACGGCGCGGCGAACGAGGTGCCGCTCCAGACCCCGAAGCCGCCGGCGAAGTCGTCAGGGTCGATCGTCTCGCGCGACAGCAGTCCACGATCGTCGCGCACGGTCGGCTGGAGCCCGCCGTCGAAGGGCGGGAACGTGCTCATCACGGCGGCGCCGGGGGCATACATCGACACCCACGGCCCGATGTTGGAGAAGAGCGCGACCGTCCCGTTCGGGTTGAGCGCGCCGACGGCGACATGAGGGGCTGCCGACCTCGGATCGGGCACGACGAAGTCCGGTTCGCGCCACTTCCAGAGCTTCGCCGGCTCGCGCCAGTCCCACAGCGCGGCCGGAAAGGTCGGTCGGTCGGTCGCGTCGTTTCCGGCCGAGCACACGATGGCGCACCCCCGACGACGGGCAGCCCGCAGCAGCTCGCTCAGCGTGCGGTCGAAGAGGTCGTCCTCGGGTGTCTCGTGGTAGTACCCCAGCGACAGGCTGATGACATCCACCTGCCGACCGCCTTCGCGCTCGGTGCGGGCCATCCACTTCACGAGCGAGCGGACGGCGAGCATGAACGCGCCCTCGAGGACGAAGCCCTCGCTGTCGGCGACGCGGACGGCGATGATGTCGGCCTCGGGCGCGACCTGACGGATGATCCCTGCGATGAAGGTGCCGTGCCCGGCCGATCCGTCCAGTGCGCCGTCCAGCGGTCCGGCCAGGTCTCCGGTCGTCTCGGGGTTCGCGCTGTCTGCGTCGTCGACCCCGATGGAGCGCTTGTCGAGCTGGGGATTGCGCGTGACGATGTCGTCGGGCAGCCACGGGTGCGTACCGCAGCCGGTGTCGAGCACAGCCACCACGGGGCGGCGCCCCTTCTTCGCCAGGTGCTCGCGCCGCACCGGCTCGGGCCCGAGGTAGTTGACGACCTGACGGCCCGCACCCTCATCGGCCTCCTCGGCTCCGAACGGATTGGTCCGGGTGCCGTAGGGGTTCGTCCGTGTGCCGTAGGGGTTGGTGCGCGTGCCGTACGGATTCGTCCGGGTGCCGTAGGGATTGGTGCGCGTGCCGTACGGGTCGACCGTCAGGACGTGGTCGAGGCTCACGCCGCGGAAGTCCTTTCCGTTGCGCGCGCGAGCGCGCTGCAGCAGGCGCCACGCGTCGATCGGCGGCACCGGCTGGTCGTCCCGATCGGGGCTCGGCTGCGGGAAGATGTCGACCCGGTAGATGGTCGGCAGGTCGAGATCGCGGCGGCCTCGGCGGGCACGATCGATCGCCTCATCGATGTCGAGATCGCTCTTGTCGAGGTTTCGCAGCCGGATCCCCCAGCCGAAGTCCTGCGCCGCCGGGATCAGCGCAGCGAGAACCGGGCGCAGGTCTTCGGTGGTCGTGACCAGCAGGTGATCGGGTGCGTAGGACGTCGGGTACGCGTGCACGCCCTCCACCGGCTCGCTCGTGGGGTCCAGGGCGGCGCCCTCGCCGAAGGCCGCGTCGTAGCGGTCTCGCCAGGTCCGGCCGCCGCGGCCGCCGCCGGCGGCTGATCCACGGGCGGGATCTCCAGGGGGAAGGGTGCTCATGTCGTCTCCTCACACACATGGGAGCCGCGGCCCCCAGGCCGCGGCATCCGATCTTCGTATCTCGAACTGGTTGTCAGACTTCGAACTGCGGGGTCTGGAAGTCGCGCAGCGCCCCGTCGGCGTCGCGCACCACCAGGCGAAGCCGCGCCACCCCGGGCGTGACCTCGTCGAAGGCGAAGCGTCCGTGCTCGCCCGGTTCGGCCGACCACTCGCGGTCGCCCTGGATCAATCGGATGGCGAGGGCCGTGGCATCCACCCATCCGTCCACGCGTCGCTCGCCGCCCTCGGTGGCGGTGACGTGCAGCAGGACGCTGGTCGTGCCGTCGCTGAACTGCAGCGTCGCGGTGTCGGTCTCGCCCCGCACGGCGGCGAACGTCCCCTCGACGAGCGTCAGGAGGGCATACTCCCGCGACAGGTCCTCGACGGCGACCGCGGCGACCATCTGGTCGACGAGGCCGGCCGGCACGGGGTCGACGTCCTCCCACATGCGGCGCATTCGTGCGAAGAGCGCGGCGTCGGCCGCAAAGTCTTCAGTTTCCATCGTCGTCACCTCTCCATCCGTCTCCCTCGAGTACGGCGCGTAGCTTCGCGAGGCAGCGCTGGCGGGTCGGTCCGATGGATCCGATGGGCATCGCGAGGTCTTCTGCGATGCGGGCATAGTCGGGGCGGTCCTCGAACGCGACGATCCGCAGCAGGCGCTGGCATCGTTCGTTGAGCGTGGCCACCGCTGTCCAGAGGCGACGTGTCTCGTCGTCCTGCGCGGCGGTCTGCTCGGCGGATTCGTGGACCGGAAGGTGCGGTTCGAGCGACTCGGCCTCCGTGGCATCGGCACGCCGATGCTGTTTGCCGACCCGCCACGCCTCACGGCGCGCGCACATCGTGAGCCATCCCGACACCGCGAGGGGGTCGTTGATGGTCTCGTGACGGCGTACGAGCGTCAGCCAGGTCGTCTGCACGACGTCCTGCGCCAACGCAGGATCGAGCCCGTACGCCCTCACGACGTGCCATAGCGGCGGCGTCATCAGGCGGACGAGTTCGTCCATCGCGCGGCTGTCTCCTTCACGCCACCGCACGAAGAGTGCGGCGGCGCGCTCCCATCGCGCCGGCTCCACGGAGTCGACGGATGGTTCGGCGCCAGCCTGCGTCATAGCGCCCATTCTGTCCACACCATGCCCGAGCGCGATAGTGCGGGTTTGATACACGGATACCGGGTGAATACCCACGGTTTCGGGCGTCTCCCAGCTGGGCCGAGCGGAGACCTAGACTGCGTGCATGACGACCGCGCCGCTGCTCTATGTCTGCGTGCGCCCGCAGCTGGGTGCGGCGGCCGCCGAGTACGAGTCCTTCCGCACCGCGATGCACCTCGACGAGAGCCGCCTCGCCCACCTCGACCTGGTGCGCGAGCCGCTCCCCGACGACGTCTTCGAGCGCTACGCCGGCTTCCTCGTGGGCGGGAGCCCGTTCAACGTCACCGACCCCGAGTCGACCAAGACCGACGCGCAGCGACGCCTCGAGGCGGGCCTCGCGCGCATCGCCGAGCGCACCGCGACGGGCGACGGTCCGGCCGCCCTCTTCACCTGCTACGGCATCGGAATCGCCACGCGCACCCTCGGCGGCACGGTGAGCCGCGCCTTTCCCGAAGACACCGGCCCGGTGGCGGTGCAGCTCACGAAGCAGGCGGCCGGCGACCCGCTGTTCGGCCACCTCGCCAACCGGTTCACGGCCCTCACCGCGCATAAGGAGGGGACCGACAGCCTGCCGCCGGGCGCGGTCCTGCTGGCGCGCAACGATGGATGCCCCGTCCAGGCGTACCGGGTGGGCGACCGGCTGTACGCCACCCAGTTCCATCCCGAGCCGACCACGAAGGCATTCACGGAGCGCATGGCCGTGTACCGCGACGACGGCGACTTCGAGTCGGCGGACTACGACGCGATCGCCGGACGCGTGCTCGCAGCATCCGTGACCGAACCGACGCGTCTGCTGCGCGCGTTCGCCGACCGCTTCGCCGCCGCCTGATCACACCTCGGCGTTGCGGGCCGCGGTCAATTCACGCGCCGCGGTGCCGACGAGCGCCGTGCCGAGGATCACGACGGCGACCACGATCGCCGTCACGCCGATCGCGGTGCTGTGCGGCTCGCCCTCGAGACGGCCGACGGCGAGCCAGATCAGCCCCCATGCCAGAGCGAGCGCGGGCCCGAGGCGCCAGCGGCTCGCGATCTCGATCCCGAGGCCGATGACGGCCACGGCGATCAGCACGACGACGCCCCACAGGTCGGCCGACGCCTCCCACTCGGGCGGAGCGATCGACGTCAGCCAGGCCGCGATGTTCGCGACGGTCGCGAGGGTCACCCACCCGAGGTGCAGGCCCGTGACCCCGTCGACGAGCAGCCGGTCGGCCCAGCCGTCGGCGGGCTCGATGACGGTGCGGCTGAACGTGACGCCCAGAAGTGCCAGCAGCACGATGATCGCGAGCACCGTGAGCGCCAGCGACCCGAACTGGGCAGTCACGAGCCACAGCCCGTTGAGCGCCATCGTGCCGGCGATGAGATACCCGAGCGCGCGCTGCCGCTCGCTGCCGCGCTGGCGCGGCAGCGCCTGCCACACCGTGTACGCGAACAGACCGAGGTAGATGGCCGTCCAGATCGAGAAGGCCGGCCGCGCCGGTGCGAGGTACGAGCCGTCCTGGTCGAGCGCGCCGTCCTGCAAGGCCTGCACCGGCGTGCCGCCGAACAGGCCGGTGCCGACCATGGCGGCCACGATCATGAAGCAGAACGCGCTGATGACGATGATCTGCCGGGCGAGGTCCTTGGCGGTCATGCTCACACGCTAGGGCGGGGCGCACCCCTCGGTGAGGGCTCTTGACATCGGGTCCTGCGGCCGATAGCCGTCGCGGTCACGCGCCGTGTGGCGGGTCGATCAGCAGGGCGACGCGCTCCGAGAGATACGCCTCGAGCGGCATGAGCCCCCCGGCGGCGCTCCATCGCACGCTGGGCACGCCATCCGCGGGGAACAGCGGAGCGGATGCCTCGCCCCTGTCGACGGCGCCGGGCTGCAGCATCCGCCATCCGATGTGCACGGTCTCGCCCTCGGCGAAGCCGCCGCGTCGTGCGGCGGCGGCGAGCTCGGCGCGCTGTCGCTGCGACTCGGCGGTGTAGCCGCGGCGGGCCTCCTGACGGGCGCGGATGATGTCGCCGGTAGCGAAGACCGCGTCGTCGGTGAGCAGCAGCACTCCGAGGTGCCACGCCGCACCGCGCCGCTCGATGCGCGGCGCGCGCGCCACCCCCAGGAAGCGCTTGGGCACGACGAGCTCGCCGAGGGCCTCACGGGGCGCATCGGCGAGCCGCGAGCGCGCGGCGTCGAGGATCTCGAGGGTCGTCACGCCATGTCGTCCAGGAGCGACGGGCTGGCCTTCAGCTTCTCGCCGCGCAGCGCCATGCCGACGAGCGGGAACAGGGGCACCGACAGCATGCCGCCGGCCACGAGCACGGTCTGCTGCGTCGTGTCGAGGATCTTCTCGTCCACCCCGATCTGTGTCACGGCGACGATGATCGGGAGACCTGTCGCCCCGAGGAGCGCGATCGAGAGCCGCTCACGGCGGGACGACCCCTCGGGCGCCGCCAGCGTCGACGGCAGTCCGCGGACCACGAACAGCGCCACCAGCACCACGGGCACGAGCCAGAACAGCGCGGGCTCATCGAGCAGCCCCTGCAGGTCGAAGGTGATGCCGGTGTAGATGAAGAAGATCGGCACCAGGAAGCCGAAGGCGACGCCCTCGATCTTGCTCTCGACGGCGTGACGGTCGTGCTCGGAGGCATCCCGCATGAGCAGGCGCCAGATGATGCCGGCCGTGAACGCACCGAGGAGCATGTCGAGGTCGAGCACCACGCTCAGCGCGACGAGGGCGGCGAGGATCACGAACACCACGCGGATCGCGAACTGTCCCGACGTGTGCAGGGTCGAGTTCACGAACGAGTGCATGGCGCCGCGCGGGATGCGGAACGCGAGCCAGATCGCGAGTCCCGAGAAGGCGGCGAACAGCGCGAGCACGATGGTGGACAAGCCGGGTTCGCGCCCACCGAGGAAGATCGAGATCGCGATGAGCGGCCCGAACTCGCCGACCGCGCCGATCGCGGCGACCGCCTTGCCGAAGGGCGTGGGCAGCTCGCCGGCGTCGCGAAGGATCGGCAGGAGCGTGCCGAGCGCCGTCGAGCACAGCGCGACGCCGATCACGATGGCGGCCTCGCCCGGCGCGAGCAGCCAGCCGGCCGCGATGCCCGCGGCCAGGCTGATGATCCACCCGAACGACGCGCGCCGCCCGAGGCGGCCGCGGAACGACCCGAACTCGATCTCCGTGCCCGCGACGAAGAACAGCATCGCGAGCCCGAAGTTCGCCAGCGTGTCGACGAACGCGCTCGGGCCGGCCCAGCCGAGCACGGCCGGACCGATGAGGATGCCGAGCACGAGCTCGAACACCACCACCGGCACGCGCACCCATCGGCCGAGGCCGCGGGCCAGAATCGGAGCGAGCACCCCCAGCAGCGGGATCAGCAGGAGCGTCGAGGGTGTCAGACCATCCACGCGAACAGACTAGCCAGCCCCGGTCACCCGGCCGAGACCCCGTCGAGCCAGCGGAGCATCGCCGGCAGCGCGAGGTAGGCCACGGTCCCGTGCGTGGCGAACGGGATCTCGTGGTAGGTCACGTCCATCCCGAGCTCTACCTCGTGCTGCGCGAATGCGGTCGTGTCGGACGGCACCACGAGCTCGTCGTCGAGCCCCTGCGCCAGGAACAGCGGCGCGTCGAACGCGGTCGCCCCCGCCGAGTTCTCTTCCAGCAGGCTCGCCCACGGCTCGGTCTTCGTGGGATCGCTCGTGGTGAAGTCGCCGACGAGCGGCTGGCCGATCTCGTGGAGCTTCGGGATGTTGGTGAGCAGGCACAGCTGGTTCATGCGCGGCACGATCTCCTGCGCGGTCGGCGTGAGGATCATGTCGAGGGATGCCTCGGGGTAGACGTCCGCGTAGGCGGTGAACGCGTACGACCCGATGGTCACCCCCGAGATGTCGTCGAGGTGCGCGCTCATGAGGCCCGGCAGGTCGGCGGCCGGCGCCGCGGCGGCGACGGCCTGGATGTCGAGCTCGGGCGCGTAGTCGGCTGCCTGCTGAGCGGCGAAGAGCACCGCCTGACCGCCCTGCGAGTGGCCCCACAGCACGACCCGCTCGCTCGCGCGGGCGTCCGTGATCGCGCGCGCGGCCCGCACGGCGTCGAGCACCGCGTTGCCGCCGGTGACGCCGACGAGGTACGAGTCGGGGCCCGCCGTGCCCATGCCGACGTAGTCCGTCGCGACGACCGCGTACCCACGATCGAGCAGGAACCTGAGCCCTTCGATGCCGACGAACGGGTCGAAGCCGTACGACGGCGCGCAGTCGCGGGCCGCCCCGGTGGTGGGGTGGCCCCACGACACGACGGTGCGTCCTCGCGGGGGCGCCGGCGTCAGCGGCGTGACGAGAACGCCGGTCGCGACGGCCGCATCGCCGTGCACGTCGGTGGTGCGGTACATGATGCGCCAGGCCCGCGCGGCGAGCGGGGCGCCGAGGAGTGCGTCGGCCTTCACGAGCGAGCCCGGCTCGCCTTCGGCGGCGTCGTGGGGCTGGGCGTAGAACGCGTCGATCCCGGGGCGCTCGAGCGCGTCACCGACGAGTCGGACCTCTTCGGCCGCGACGACCCCGCCCACGACGGCGAGCGTCGCCGCCACGAAGGCGAAGACGAATCGCTGCCGGCGCGCGCGGCGCGTCGAGGTCCCCATTGCTGCGACGCTATCGTGCGACGGCTGCCGAGCGCACGATCCGGCGGCTCCTCGCGGGCCCGCCGGATCCTGCGGCACGCCGCGCCGGGTCAGTGTTCCAGCTGGCGCTCGGGCGGCGTCAGTTCGGCGCGATCGCGCTGGTGCCCGATCAGCGCCAGCACCACACCGGCCACGAGCCAGGCGCCGAGGATCGTCCACTGCGCCCACGTGGCGGCGTCCGGGAAGTACATCACCGAGCGCAGCAGGTGCGCCGATGCCCCCGGAACGAAGAACTGGCCGACCGCGCCCCACGGCTCGGGCAGGAACTCCGGCGGCTGCGCGGCACCGGCGATCGGGTTCGCGATGAACATGGTGATGATCGCGCCGACGGCGATCCCCGGAGGGCCCATCAGGGCGGCGAGCCCCACGATGACTGCGGACGTCGCCGTGACGCCGAGGCCGAGCACGGCGGCGTTGAGCAGCCAGTCCCCCGTCAGGATGCCGAACCACGTCTGCATCACCAGCGCGATCAGCGCACCGGCCGCGACGCCGAAGACGAGCAGGCCCACCAGGCGGCGGACGACGCCCTGCACCAGCAGCGTCAGCAGGATGCCGCCGAGCATGCCGCCCAGCACCATGGGGAAGACGGATGCCGCGAGCCCGGCGCCGGTGCTGTCGCCGTCGGCCAGCGGCACGACGTCTGTGACGGTGACCGTGGGGATCTCCGGCGCCGCACCCGCCGCACCAGCGGGAAGCTGTGGCATCTGGCCTGCCTTCAGCGCCCCGACGATCGCCGTGAGCTGGTCGGTGAGCGCGCTCTTGGCCGCCGTGTCGATCTGCGACTGCAGCTGTGTGGCGACGGCGCGCAGCGCTTGCGCGGCGATGGGGCTCGCCGCCGTCGCGATGAGCACCTCCGGCTCGTCGCCCAGCAGGATCGCGCCGTACAGCGAGCGCGACTCGATCTGCGACACGGCGTCGTCGCGCGAGTCGACCTCATGAAGATCGAAGGGAGCGGGGTCCTGCTCGGCGAGCTTGTCCTCGACGGCGGCGACGGCGTCGGCCGGCCCGGAGATGCCGACGGGGAGGTTCTGCGGCTGCGAGGTCGCCGCGGGCCAGACGAAGGCCATCACGATCACGGCCACGATCAGTGATCCGACCAGGCCGAACAGCGCGGCAACACCCCACTTGGTGGGCCGGGCGGGTGCGGCATCCCTCGATGCCGTCTCACGATGAGTGCTCATCGCGTCCTCCTAAAAAGAATGGTGATTCTGTTTGCGAGAATAACAGAATCGGTATTCTGTTTCTATGCCGAAGGTGTCGGAGGAGTATCGCGAGGCCCGCCGCGACGAGATCGCCCGTGCGGCGCTGCGCGTCCTGGCGCGCAACGGCGTGCGCGACACGTCGATCGCCGACATCGTCGAGGAGTCGGGTCTGTCGACGGGCGCGATCTACTCGCACTTCTCGAACAAGGCGGAGCTCGCCCGGTACGTCGTGGGGCGGTTCCTCCTCCCCCGCATCGACGCCCTCGAGGCGGCCGGCCGGAGCGGGCGCATCGTGACGCCCCGGGAAGCGCTGCAGGGGATGCTCTCGATGTTCGCCGAGGCAGGGCTCTCCCCCTCGCTCGTCCTGCAGTTCTGGGGGGAGGCGATGGTCGAGCCGGGTCTGCACGACGAGATGCTGCGCACCGCCGCTCGGCTGCGCGCCTCGCTCACCCTCGCGATCGAACCGTGGGCGCGCACGCAGACTCCGGATGACGCGGAGGCCTCATCCCTCGCCGCCGAGACGGCCCGGTCGATCGTCGCCCTCGCTCAGGGCTACATCGCGAACAGCGCCGTCTTCGGCCCTCGCCCGGTCGACGAGTACCTCGAAAGCGCGGTCGCCGTCCTCACGAGCTGAACGGCTCCGCCAGGCTAGACGGGACGCGCCTCGGCGTCGTCGCGGCCGAGGGCGGCAGCATCCGGAGCCGTCTCGGCGGGAGCCGGGACCGCCGTGATCTCGCGAACGGCAACGGGCGCCGTCTGGCCCGCGCCGCCGCCCCGGATCTGCCGGTGCAGGCGCTCCATGCGGGCGTCGAGCTCGGCCGCGGTCTCGGCGGCGTCCTTGAGGCTCTCGAGCAGCTCGTCGGGCACCCGCGTCGCGTACTTGTAGTAGATCTTGTGCTCCAGGCTCGCCCAGAAGTCCATCGCGATGGTGCGGAACTGCACCTCGACCGGCACCTCGACGCGCCCGGTCGAGAGGAACACCGGCACCTCGAGGATCGCGTGCAGGCTCTTGTACCCGTTCGACTTCGGCGCGGCGATGTAGTCCTTGACGTTGAGCACCCGCACGTCGTCCTGCGCGGTGAGGAGGTCGAAGAGGCGGTACACGTCGGCGGTGAAGCTGCACGTGATGCGGATGCCCGCGATATCGGTGATGCTCCGGCGGATCGAGGCGAAGTCGCCGTCGATGCCCTTGCGCTGCACCTTCTCGACGAGGCTGTCGGGCGACTTCACGCGGCTCGAGACGTGCTCGATCGGGTTGTAGTCGTGGGTCAGCAGAAACTCGTCGCGCAGGATGCCGATCTTCGTCTCGACCTCCTGCAGGCCGAACCGGTACTCCATCATGAAGCGCTGCAGTTCGTCCCGCAGCTCCCGGAGCTCGCTCGGAGAGACGGTGATCTCCCCTTCGTCTGTCGCCGTCGATGGCACCAGCGGTGCGGGAGTCGCCATGCGTTTCACGCTAGGCGGCGGTTCTACGAGAGTCCTGTGAGGAGCGATCCCCACGGCCCCTCCACGCGCCGGCGGCGCGGCAGGAGGGTCAGGCGTCGTCGAGGGCGCGCTGGGCGCGCTCGTTCGCCTGGGCGGCGTCGCGGGCCTTCGCCGCCGCGACGGACCGTTCGTCCTCGACCGCGTCGAGCTTCTCCACGGCCGCCCGCTCGTCACCTTCGAGGGCGGCGAGGTCGCGGCGGAGGTCGTCGATGCGCTCCCGCACGTGGTCGACCCGCTCCTGCGCCTTCGCGCGGCGCACATCGACGCGGGCGAGCTCGCGCTCCGCCTCGTTCGCGAGGCGCTCAGCCTCGCGCGCCGCCTTCTCCGCCGCCTTGCGCGCGCGGCGCTCGGCGAGGTCGTCGCGCGGGGGCGCGGCGACGGCTCCGGGGAGCGACCCGCCCACGGCGTCGGCGAGCGCGGCCGGCTCGATGTCGCCCGCCTCCAGCGGCTTGACGAGCCGGGCCGTCAGGACGGCGGCCGCGGCCGAGGCATCCATCACCGCCGCATTGATCGTCGCCGCGACGTCGTCGCGCGCGGCCGTGCTGAGGGTGCCGCCCGCCTCTTCGGCGAGCCCGACCGCCTGCTTCGCGAGGGCGGCCACCAGCTGACGCCGTTGGCGGCCGAGACGTGCCAGCTCGGCGGCGTCGAGGTCGTCCTGCGCCTCGCGGAGGGCGGCCGACAGCTCCACCGCGTCAGCGAGCTGCCCGTCGCGGGCGAGCAGGTTGACGGCCCACGCCGAGACCGTGGGCTTGCGCAGCGCCTTGAGCTGCTTGGCCAGCGCCGGTGCCGCGAGCCCCGCACGCGCGTTGCGGGCGGCCGTGAACTCCGCCGGAGGGAGGGCGTAGAGGTCGGCTGCGATCGCGTCGAGCTGCTCGTCGGCGTCGGCCATGCGCCCATTGTGTCCCATGGCCCCGACCGTTCTCAGGACCGACCGCGGTGGGGAAGGCCGCGGGATGCGGATCCCGGGAGCCCTGCGGCGAGTCGAGCTCGCGACGGGGCCGCCACCACTCAGACGATCTCGTAGAAGCGCCAGAGGCCGAACTCGGGGACCAGCACCTTGACGTCGGACCACCCCGCCGCACGCGCGTAGCCGCGGAGGGTCGAGGGGCGCATCACCGTGCCGGTGCCTGCGCTCGGTGTGTGCGAGCGGCCGTCGGGCAGGCAGACGAAGAGGCTGAAGCCGTAGAGCAGTCGTTCGAGGTCGCTCGCGTTCGCGGCGAAGCGTTCCTCGGTGGCCTCGTCCATGATGACGACCATGCCGTCGTCGCACACCGCGCGGCGCGCCGCCGAAAGCACCTCCACGGGATGCGGCATGTCATGCAGGCACTCGAAGGCGAAGACGGCGTCGAACGGGCCGTACTCGGCGACGAGCGCCGCGTCGCACAGCAGGAACTCGACGCGGTCGGCGACCCCGGCTTCGGCGGCGTTCTGCCGGGCCGCCTCGACCGAGGCCTCGTCGATGTCGAGACCGACCACGCGCAGCTGCGGGTACGCCTTCGCCAGGGCGATCGAGGACCAGCCGCCGCCGAAGCCCAGGTCGGCGATGCGGGCATCAGGGCGCCGGAGCACGGCATCGAGCCGGTCGATCCCCGCGAAGAGGGCGGGCAGATCGTCGAACCACGGCCGGTTCATGTCGGCCTGCGCCTCGCGGGCGTGCCGGCCGAGCTGCTCCCAGCTGACGCCGCCGCCGGTGCGGTACGCGTCGAGGAGGGCGTCGATCTGCGTCCCCGAGGCCGCCGCCATGCGGGCGAGCGGTTCGAGGTACGACAGACTCCCCCGGTCGAGCAGCACCTCGGCGACCCCCGGCGCGAGGCGGAACCGCCGAGCGGCGGGATCAGCGTCCTCGTCCGCGCGCAGGATGCCGCTCGCGGACTGCTGCTCGAGCCACTCGCGGGCGTACCGGGCGTCCGTGTGCGTGCGCGCCGCGAGCTCGTCGGCGGTGAGCCCGTCGGCCCGCGACAGCTCCGCGTACCAGCCGAGTTGCGAGCCGAGGTGGACGGCCATGAGGTCCATCCAGCCGAGCGTGGCATCCATCATCCGGTCGGCGAAGGCCGCGGTGGCCTCGGTCTCGGTCTTCACCTCGGAATCGGTGATCGTCGTGGACATCTTCGTCTCCTTCATGGGTGCTCCGTCTGATGTCTGGCCCCGACGCTACGGAGCGTGAGGGAGCCGCCGCGTCGGCAGAACCGCGCACATCCGCCGTGTGGGTCTGCACCATTCGATGCAGGGGCGCGCTCTGCGGCCGCGGTCACCGACTGTGCTTCCCCGCGTGCTCGCGCCACCATGCGGCGGCGGCGGTGCGCGAGCCGACGTCGAGCTTCACGTAGATGTTCGCGAGGTGCCGGCTCACTGTCTTCTCGCTGATGAAGAGCTCGTCGGCGATCTGCCTGTTGGCCCTGCCCTGCGCGACGAGCTCGACGATCTCGCGCTCCCGCGCGGTGAGCGGCCCGCCGTCCTCGGCGGCGGGCGCCGACCGCACGACCACCGGCGGCGCGCCGAGGCGCTCGAAGATCACGCCCGCCTGCTCCCGCAGCTGCGCGGCCAGCGCCTGCTCACCACGAAGCTCGTGCGCCGTCGCGAGCCAGCACAGCACGTTCGCCTGTTCCCATGGCTGGCCGAGGCGGCGGAAGCGGTCGAGGGCGGCGTGGAGCGCGCCGATCGCGCCCGCGGCGTCGCCGGCGTGGACGAAGAGCATCCCCCGGCCGTGCGCCGCCCACGCGTGGAACCCGTCGCTGCCGTACGCGCGGGCGTCGTCCTCGAGCTCGTCGAGCAGGTGCTCCGCTTCCCGCGGCCGCCCGTCGGCGAGCGCGATCTCGATCCCCGGCCGCAGCAGCCGCGCACGGCCCACGCGATCCCGCTGCTCGAGCGCGGCCGCGATCATCGCTGCGGCCCGCTCGGTGTCGCCCTCCGCGAGCACCAGCAGCGCCTCTCCCGGCACCGGGTCGATGCCCGCCTCGCTCGCGCGGCGGTAGGCGTCCCGTGCCCCGGGGGCGTCGCCGCGGAGGCGCCGGATCTCGCCGAGCTGGTTCCAGCCCTCGCCGGCGATCCACGGGTGGTCGGACCCGAGATCCTCGCACGCGCGCTCGAGCGCCGCCTCCGCAGCATCCCATTCCCCACTCGCCGACTGCAGCTCGAGCCGGTGCACGCGGCAGACGCCGGCATAGACGACGTGCGCGCCGCGTGCGGCGCACCACGCCTCGGTCGCGCGGGTCCAGTCGGCCATGCGGCGGAAGTCGGCGAGCTCGTGGCACACGTGGATGGTGGTGCAGAGCACGTCGCCCGCCCACTCGGCGTCGAGTTCGTCCGACACGACGCACAGCATCGCCTCGTCGAGCTGCGCGAACCCCTCGGCGGTGCGCCCGGCGCGGATCGCGGCCATCCCCGCGACGACCGCGCTGAGCGCCGACACCGCGGGCTGTCGCAGCGCGGTCGCGAGCGCCTGCATGCGCGACACGCTCTCCGCCGACCACAGCGCGCCGGTGCCGTCGAGGTCCATGCTCGCCGTCAGGTACACCTCGTAGGCGTGCCCGCGACCGTCGGGAAGGTCGGCGAGGATCCGCCGCGCGCGCCGCACCCACGCGGTGCCGACCGTGATCTCGGCGCGGATCAGCCGGATGAGCGCGACGACGAGGGCCGCCTCGGCCGCGCCCATGGCGTCGCCCTCGTCGGAGAGCACGCGGAAGGCCGACTCGAGGCGCTCGAGGCAGGCATCCTGCCGCCCGAGCCACCACTCGCACGACGCGAGCGCGCGCAGGTCGGCGCCGGTGGCCGCAGCGTCGCGGCGGGCCCCCTCGAACGCCTCCCGCGCCGTCTCCCAGTCACCGGACCGGTATGCCGCGCGCGCCTGTTCGAGCACGGCGACCGTGTCCGCCATGCCCGAATGCTACCGCCGTCATCGCGCCGTGTCCGGTCGTCGCCGCGCGACCCCGATGCGCGTGCGCAGAGACCCCGTAGAGCACGAGCATGATCGCCATTGTCGTGAGGTAGAAGCCGTGCAGGATCCAGATCGGCCCGAACGGCAGACTCAGCACGTAGACCGTGTAGACGCCGTTGCCGACGTTGCCCATCACGAGCGCGCTGAGGCTGTACGAGCGCAGGTCGCCGGAGCGCACGGCCTTCACCACCATCGGCAGGTTGGCCGCGGCGAACAGCACGGTCGAGACCGTACCGGCGAGCGTCGCAGCATCCATATAGGGAAGATACGGATGCTGCCACCCGCGATACATCGGCAGTTCTACCCATTTCCGCCCGGGGCGGCCTGCATGGTTCGCCCCGCCTCGGCGCCCTTCGCGTCGTCAGAGCCACCCGCCCGCCGCGCGGGTGTCGCAACACGCGGGATCGCGCCGGCCACCCCGCGTGTCGCGCCACCCGAAGGTGCCAGAGTCAGAACACCCGCCACCAGACCGCGGGACGACGGGCGGTCAGGCCGCGAGGATGGATGCCGCCTGCCGTGCGGCGCCGAGGGCCACGTACTCCCCCGGCTCGGGCACCTCGACCGGAAGCCCCAGCACGAGCGGCGCGATCTCGCGCACCGCTGCGGACTGCGCGCCGCCGCCGACGAGCAGCGCGCGCTCGAGTGGCACGCCGAGGCCGCGGAGGGCTTCGAGCCCGGCGGCGAGCCCCGAGAGCATCCCCTCGACCGCGGAGCGCGCCAGGTTCTCGCGCGTCGTCGAGGCGAGCGTCATGCCGGTGAGCGAGGCCGTGGCGTCGGGAAGGTTGGGCGTGCGCTCGCCCTCGAAGTAGGGCACCAGCGCGAGACCGGCGGAGCCGGGCTCCGCGGCGAGCGCCAAGCGGGACAGCTCGGTGTGGTCGACGCCGAGCACGCGCCCGATGGCGTCGAGCACCCGCGCGGCGTTGAGCGTCGCGACGAGCGGGAGAAACTTGCCCGTGCAGTCCGCGAAGCCGGCCACCGTGCCCGTGGGGTCGATCGTGCGCTCCTCACTCACCGCGAACACGGTTCCGCTGGTGCCGATCGACACGACGACGTCGCCGGGACCGGCACCGAGCCCCAGCGCCGCGCCCGCGTTGTCGCCGGCGCCGCCGCCGACGCGTCGGCCCGCAGCATCCATCACCCATTCGTCAGGTCCGAGCACGCGCGGCAGCGCGGCGTCGTGGCCGAGCGCGGCGATGAGGAGGTCGCGGTCGTAGCCGCCGGTGGCGGGGTTCCAGTACCCGGTGCCGGAGGCGTCGGAGCGGTCGGTGACGAGCTCGTCGAGCACGGGGCCGCGCGGCGACGCGCCCTCGGGCCCGAACCCGCGCAGCCGCCACGTGAGCCAGTCGTGCGGCAGGGCGACGGCCGCAACTCGCGCCGCGTGGTCGGGCTCGTGGTCGCGCAGCCACCGGAGCTTCGTGATCGTGAAGGATGCCACGGGCACGAGGCCCGTGCGCCGCGCGAGCTCGTCGGCGCCGAACTCGGCCGTGAGGTCGGCCGCGGCCTGCGCCGAGCGGGTGTCGTTCCACAGCAGGGCATCGCGGACGACGCGCCCGTCGGCATCGAGGGCGACCATGCCGTGCTGCTGCCCGCCGATGGCCCAGGCGTCGACGTCGTCGAGCCCGCCGGCGTCGGCGATCGCCGCCTGCAGCGCCGTCCACCAGGCTTCGGGATCGACAGACGTGCCGTCGGGGTGCGCCGCACGCCCCTGCCGCTCGACCCGGCCGGTCGCAGCATCCGTCACCACGACCTTGCACGACTGCGTCGACGAGTCGACCCCCATCACGAGGCTCATGTGCGCTCCTTCACGCGATCGCGCTCCGTCGCCCCCGCCCCCGCCAGACCGTGAGACGACAGATGAGAGACGAGACCGTGGGGTTCACCCTGGGTCTCGTCGCCCGACTGTCGTCTCACGGTGGAGGAGCGGATCCGCGGAGCGTAGGGAGGGGTGGGGTCAGCCGCGGGCGCCGAGCAGGTGCTCGGTCGCGAGCTGCTGCAGGCGGACGAAGCCGAAGCCCTTGCCGCCCAGGTACGCCGAGGCGTCGAAGTCCTCGTAGGCCGAGCGGTCCGCGAGGAAGTCGTCGTACGACTCGCCCGGGTTGAGGGTCGGGACCGAGAGCTCGTCGACCTTCGCGGCAGCGAGCGCCTCCTGCACCTCGGGGTCGGCGCGGAAGGCCGCCGCGCGCTCCTTGAGCAGCAGGTAGGTGCGCATGTTCGCGGCGGCCGAGTCCCAGACGCCTGTCTCATCCTCGGTGCGCGAGGGCTTGTAGTCGAAGTGGCGCGGGCCGTCGTAGGCCGGAACCCCGCCGGGGCCGCCGTTCTCGAGCAGGTCGACGAGCGCGAACGCGTTGTGCAGGTCGCCGTGGCCGAAGACGAGGTCCTGGTCGTACTTGATGCCGCGCTGGCCGTTGAGGTCGATGTGGAAGAGCTTGCCGTGGAACAGCGCCTGCGCGATGCCGGCGGCGAAGTTGAGGCCCGCCATCTGCTCGTGGCCGACCTCGGGGTTGAGGCCGACGAGCTCGGGGCGCTCGAGCGAGTCGATGAACGCGATCGCGTGACCGAGGGTCGGCAGCAGGATGTCGCCGCGGGGCTCGTTGGGCTTGGGCTCGATGGCGAAGCGGATGTCGTAGCCCTTGTCGGTGACGTATTCGCCGAGGAGGTTCACGGCCTCGCGGTAACGCTCGAGCGCGGCCCGGATGTCCTTGGCCGAGTCGTACTCGGCACCCTCGCGGCCGCCCCACATGACGAAGGTCTTCGCGCCGAGCTCGGCACCGAGGTCGAGCTGGCGGAACACCTTGCGCAGCGCGAAGCGGCGCACGTCGCGGTCGTTCGACGTGAAGCCGCCGTCCTTGAAGACGGGGGCCGAGAACAGGTTGGTGGTGACCATCGGCACGATGAGGCCGGTGTCGGCGAGCGCACACTTGAGGCGGTCGATCTGCGTCTGGCGCTCAGCATCCGTCGATCCGAAGGCGAACAGGTCGTCGTCGTGGAAGGTGAGTCCGTACGCGCCGAGCTCGGCGAGCTTCTCGACGGCGTGGACGACGTCGAGGTGGTTGCGGGTCGGTCCGCCGAAGGGGTCGGTGCCGTTGTAGCCGATGGTCCAGAGACCGAACGAGAACTTGTCGGCACGGGTGGGGGTGGGCATGACGCTCCTTTGCGATAAATGTTGCTGTCGACAACCTATATCAGAAGCGGATGCTGCGCCAGTGCGATTCCCGATAGTTTCGGCGTTAGCATCGACGCATGACGGAGGGGCCACGCATCACGCTCGCGACCATCGCCGCCGAGGCGGGCGTCTCGCTCGCCACCGTGTCGAAGGTGCTCAACGGGCGCACCGACGTCGCCCCCGGCACGCGCGCACGGCTCGAGACGGAGCTCGCCCGCCACGGGTACACCCGCCGCGCGGGCAAGCAGCGCAGCGAGTTCGTCGAGCTCGTCTTCCACGAGCTCGAGCCCAGCTGGTCGATGGAGGTCATCGAGGGCGTCGAGGACGTCGCCCACGACGCCGGGCTGTCGGTCGTGCTCACCGTGAGCGGCGACCGCCACACACCCGGCGCCGACTGGATCGACGGCGTGCTGCGCCGCCGCCCGATGGGCGTGATCCTCGTGTTCTCCGACATCGCGGAGCGATTCCGCGAGAAGCTGCGCGCGCAGGGCATCCCGTTCGTCATCGTCGACCCGGCCGGCGACCCCTCCCCCGACGTGCCGTCGGTCGGCTCGGCCAACTGGTCGGGCGGACTCATGGCCACCCGCCACCTGATCGAGCTGGGCCATCGGCGCATCGCGGCCATCACCGGCCCCGAGGACATGATGTGCTCGCTCGCGCGCGTCGACGGCTACCGCTCGGCGATGAACGCGGCGGGCCTGCCGATCGACGCGAACCTGATCCGCTTCGGCGACTTCCATCCCGGCGGGGGCGAGGCCGCGGGGCGTGAGCTGCTCGCCCTCGACGACCCGCCCACCGCGATCTTCGCCGGCAGCGACCTGCAGGCGCTCGGCGTGATCGCGGCCGGGTCCGCGGCCGGCCTGCGCGTGCCCGACGACCTCTCGGTGGTCGGCTACGACGACATCGCCCTCTCCCGGTGGATGAGCCCGCAGCTGACGACCGTCCACCAGCCGCTTCGCCGCATGGGCGAGGAGGCGACGCGCCTGGCGCTGCGCCTCGCCGAGGGCGCGACCCCCGAGACCCTGCGCATGGACCTCGCGACGCACCTCGTGGTGCGCGGCAGCACCGCGCCGCTCTCCGCCTGAACGCGGGTCCGATCCCCAGCGCGCACGCCGCTCACCTGTCACAACGTGTCGCGGGCGCCGACACTTCGTGACAGGCGAACAAAGAGGATTCCGGATGCTGCGGCCCAGCGCCGCGCCGCGCACCGGGGCCTGGGCGGCGACATCTCGATTTCGCCATTGAACCTCCGGTTCACACAGCCCCGTTGAACTTCCGGTTCACACAGCCCGTGGAGCCTCCCGTTCGCGTGGGCGCGTCGTCCGGTTGCGCGCGGTTGGTCGCCATGCCTTCGGCGGGCGTGACACGAGCGCGACCCCGATTGACAACGCGTCTCCGCCGGGGGCCCAGGAGCGCTGTGTGAACCGGAAGTTCAGCAGCCTGTGACACGGACTTAACACGGCGCGGGTAGAACTGGAGGTGGCATAGCCGGGCACGAAGACGAGGCCGGAGAGCACATAGTGGCACCTCACTCGCACGTCAAGCCCCCTGCGCCGAAATCCCGTTGGGATCAGGATCGTTCCACGACGACAGGAGGCTCCGCGATGGTGCTCGAAATGCCTACCTCGCCCGCTCGCAGCGGACTTCGCGCACGCGTCATGCCGTCGCTGAAGGAGCTCCCGCCCCGGCGGCCTGAGCCCCCGGCTCCGGAGGACTCCGCGGTGCGCTGGGAGCGCATCGACCTCGACGGGTACGAAGTGCGCTCGAACGACTGCACTGTCGGATTCGTCGACGTCGTGGGCGCTGTGTTCGTCGTGCTGTCCGGTACCCGCTACGACCGTGCCGTCGAGGTGCTGCAGACCCTCGACTTCGCGACGGCCGTCCGCTCGATCTGCCCGCCCGACCAGGCCTGACGGCGCGGCCGGGCGCTCCGGCGGGGAGCCGCCCGGCAGCGGAGCATCACTCGCCTAGCGTCACCGACACCGTCGCGTGGCGCCGCCGCGTGTGATCGACGTACCGGGGCTCGCCCACGACGGCGACCGTGCGCGTCGCGACGATCTCGCCGCTGGACCGGCCGAACCCGAACACGAGATCGCCGGACTCGATGACGCGCCGCCCGTCGCGGCCGGTGAAGGCGGCGAGGTCGGCGGGCACGTCGAACGACACCCGTGCTCTTTCGCCCGCGGCGAGGGGCACGCGGGCGTAGGCGATGAGCCGGCGCACCGGTCGCACGACGGAAGCGACCGGGTCGTGGAGGTACAGCTGCACGACCTCGACGCCGCCACGGTCGCCGGCGTTGCCGACGTGGATCGACACCGTGACCGAGCCGGTCGTCGACATCTCGGAGGCCGAGGCCGCAGCATCCACCCACACCGACGGCGCGTACCCGAGACCGTGGCCGAACGGGTACGCGGGGGTGGGATCGATGTTCGAGACGTCGCTGCGGCGCGCGAGTCTCGCTGCGAGATAGGTCGAGGGCTGCGCCCCCGGATCGCGAGGGATGCTGACGGGGAGGCGCCCGCTCGGATTCACCCGGCCGCTCAGCACACCGGCGATCGCTCCGGTGCCCTCCTCGCCGGCGAAGAAGCTCTGCACGATCGCCGCGGCCCGCTCGGGCGCGGTGCCGAGCGCATACGGACGACCCGCGAGGAGCGTCACGACAGTCGGCGTCCCCGTGTCGAGCACCGCGTCGAGCAGAGCCTGCTGCGCGCCGGGCAGGGTGAGGTCCGCCGCGTCGCACCCCTCGCCGCTCGTGCCGCGGCCGAACAGGCCCGCGCGATCGCCGAGCGCGAGCACGACGACGTCGGCTCCGGCCGCAGCGGCGAGCGCCTCGGCGAACCCGCCCGTCTCGCCCCCGTCGATCGTCGTCCCCGCCGCGTGCACGATCTCCGCGCCGGCGAACTCCGCGGCGAGCGCCTCGCGCAGCGTGGGCAGCGCGATACCGAGGGGGAGTTCGGGATGCCGCACCCCGACGTGCGACGGGAACGAATAGCACCCGAGCACGGCGTAGGGGTCGTCGGCGGCCGGCCCGATCACCGCGATGCGGCGCGGCTCCGCGAGTGGCAGCACCCCGTCGTTGCGCAGCAGCACGATCGCCTCCTCGGCGATGCGGCGGGCGAGCTCGCGGCCCTCGGGCGGGTCGAGGTCGACGGTGCCGCGCACCGCCTCGAGCGACGCGTCGTCGATTCCTGCGAGCACCGGAGGCACCGGCGACCAGTCGACGTCGAGCAGGCCGAGCTCGGCCTTCTGCCGCAGCACGCGCCGCAGGGCGCGGTCCACGATCGCGCCGTCCACCTCGCCCGCCTCGACGGCGCGCACGAGGTCGGCGCCGAACGTCTTCACCGTGGGCAGCTCGACGTCGATGCCGGCGGAGAGGGCTCGGGCGGCAGCATCCGTCCATCCGTCGGCCACGCCGTGCAGGTCCTTGAGGAAGGCGATCGAGAAGTAGTCCGCGACCACCGTGCCCTCGAAGCCCCACTCGTCGCGGAGGAGGTCCGTGAGCAGAGAGGCGTCGGCCGCCGTCGGCACGCCGTCGAGGTCGGTGTAGGAGTTCATGACCGAGCGCACGCCGCTCTCGCGGATCGCCATCTCGAACGGCGGGAGCAGCACGTCGGCGAGCTCGCGCGGGCCGACCGAGACGGGCGCGAGGTTGCGTCCGCCCTTCGACGCCGAGTAGCCGACGAAGTGCTTGAGCGTCGCGACGACCCCCGCGCTCTCGACGCCCTGGATGTAGGCGGTCGCGACGGTGCCGACGAGGTACGGATCCTCGCCGATGGTCTCTTCGACGCGGCCCCAGCGCGCGTCGCGCACGACGTCGAGCACGGGCGCGAGCCCCTGGTGCACGCCTACCGAGCGCAGGTCGGCGCCGATCCGCGCGCCCATCTCGCGCACGATGTCGGGGTCGAACGTCGCACCCCAGCTGAGCGGGACCGGGTACGCGGTGGCACCCCACGTCGCGAACCCGGCGAGACATTCCTCGTGCGCGAGCGCCGGGATGCCGAACCGGTTGGCGGCGACGATGCGCTGCTGGGCGCGCTGGAGCGCGAGCGCGCCGGTCGCCGGGTCGACCGGAGCCGTGCCGAACGGGCGCGTGAGCTGGCCGAGCCCTGCCGGGAGGAGCGCGTCGAGGTCGATGTCGTCCGACATGTCGTGCTGGTGCGGGGCGACGTCTTCTCCGTCGGTGGATGCCCCGACCCACACGCCGTAGAGCTGCGCGACCTTCTCGGCCACCGTCATCTCGGCGATGAGTGCCTCGACGCGCGCGGCGATCGGCAGGGCCGGGTCGTTCCAGATGCTCAGGGTCGCGGCATCCGTCATCTGATTCTCCATCGTCATCCCTTCACCGCCCCGGTGAGCCCGCCGACGATGCGCTTCTCGGCGAGGAGGAAGAACACGAGAGCGGGGATCATCGCGAGCGACGTGTAGGCCAGCACGGCGCCGGTGTCTTGCGAGTACTGCGTCGAGAACTGGGTCACGCCGAGCGGCAGCGGCCACAGCTCCTGCGGCAGCGTGCCGGTCGAGATCACGAGGAGCGGCAGGAGGTAGCCGTTCCAGCTCGCGACGAAGGCGAGGATGCCGACCGTGATCAGGCCGGGCTTGGCCAGTGGCAGGAGGATCCGCCAGAAGAACCCGAGGCGGCTGGCGCCGTCGATCATGGCGGCCTCTTCGAGCTCGTCGGGGATCGCACGCAGGAACGGCACCAGGATGATGATCGTCGTCGGCAGCGCGAACGCGATGCCGGGGATGATCACGCCGAGGTACGTGCCGTGCAGGCCCAGCGTGCGCAGCAGGAGCGTGAGCGGCAGCGCGGCGACCGTCAGCGGGAACATCAGGCCCGCTGCGAACAGAGTGTAGAGCCCTTCGCGCCCCTTGAAGTCGTAGCGGGCGAGCACGAACGCGGCCATGATGCCGGCGATCACGACACCCGCCGTCGTGGCGACGGCGAGCACCGTGCTCGCGAACAGGTTGCCCCAGAACCGCGGCGAGCCGAGCACGGCGACCCAGTTCTGCAGCGTGAACGGGTCGGGAAGGCCCGCGGGATTCGCGTTCAGGTCGGCGGTGGTGCGGAACCCGCCGAGGAAGACGTAGAGGACGGGTCCGACGGCGACCGCGGCGACGACGAGCGCGACGAGGTAGACGAACGGCTGGCCCCAGTCGAACCGGCGGCCGGCCGGCTCGGCGGCACGGGGTGACCCCGTGACGATCGTGGTGGTGGCCGACATGTCAGCGGGCTCCGTTCGTGAGGGCGCCCGTGAGGTCGCGCCGCAGCGCGAAGCGCTGGTAGATGAGGGCGATGACGAGCGAGATGACGAAGAGGATCACGGCGATGGCGCTGCCGTAGCCGGGCTGGCCGGCGAACTGGCCCTGCTGCACCATGTAGGTCGCCATCGTCTCGGTCGCGATGCGGCGAACGGCGGGGGCGACCGTCACCCACACCATGTCGAAGACCTGCAGCGATCCGATGATCGATAGGAACGCCCAGATGCGGATCGTGGGTCCGAGGAGCGGGATCGTGATGTGGCGCTGGATCTGCCACCAGCTCGCGCCGTCGATCTGCGCCGCCTCGGCGAGCTCCTCGGGGATGCCCTGCAGGCCCGCGAGGAACAGCAGGATCGCGAAGCCGATGTACTTCCACGTCAGCACGAAGAAGATCGTCCAGAGCGCGATCGCGGGGTCGGCCAGCCAGTTCTGGGTGAAGGCGCCCAGGCCGACCGCCTCGAGCGTCGCGTTGACCGCGCCGTTCGGCTGCAGGATCAGCTTGAACGCGAGGCCGGCGATCACCTCGGCGAGCACGTACGGCACGAAGATGAGCAGGCGCAGCGCGCCGCGCCCGCGCAGCGGGCGGTTGAGCAGCAGCGCCACCGCGATCGCGATCGGGCCCTGTACGACGAGCGACATCACGAGGATGAAGAAGGTGTTGCCGATCGCCTTCTGGAACTCGGGGCTGGTGAGCGCCCGCACGTAGTTGTCGAAGCCGACGAACCGGCCGGAGTCGGCGAGGTTCTCCCACTGGAAGGCGGGCGGGAGGTTGAAGAAGCTGTAGACCGCCGCGAGGACCACCGGCAGGATCACGAAGCCCACGAACAGGATGAGCGCGGGTGAGACGAACAGGAGGATCTCGAGGCGCTTGCGCGTCGAGCCGCGCCGCGGGGCGCGCACGGGAGTCGGGCCCGGGCCCGCGGTGACCGCGGGCCCGGGGGTGGTGAGGGTCGCCATGATCTACAGGGTCGCCGCCGCGTCCTGCATCTTCTGGACGATCTCTTCGGGGGTGCCGGTGCCGGCGAAGAGGTTGACGATGCCCTCGTTCATGGCGTTGCCGACGGTGGTGCCGAAGGCGGTGTCGAGCCAGAGCTGGACGAAGGATGCCTCCGCCAGGCCGTCGGCGACCATCTTGAGGTTCGCGTCCTCGAGCGACGCCTGCGCCGCGGGAACGGTGGGGATGCCCGAGCCGCTGGCCGCGAACTTCTTCTGGACGTCCTCGCTCATGATGAAGGCCAGCAGCTCCGCGCACTCCGGCGGGGCGTCCGCCGAGCAGCCGAAGCCGTCGCCGCCGCCGAGCGCCGCGGTCGGGTCGCCGTCCGCGCCGTCGATGCCGGGAACCGGGAACCAGCCGAGGAAGGCGGGGACCTTCTGGTCGGGAGTGAGCCCGCCGATCGTGCCGGCGTTCCAGTGACCCATGAGCTCCATCGCGGCCTGGCCGTTCGCGACCATGCCCGCCGAGCTGCCCGCGCCCTGTTGCGCGGGCGTGCCGAGGAAGCCGTCCTGGAACGGCTCGATGCCGAGGAACTCCTGCAGCTGCTCCCCCGCTTCGACGAAGCACGGGTCGCTGAAGTCGAACTCGGTCTCGGCGGCCGCGAGGGTCTCGGGCGAGCAGGACTTCAGCGCGAACTGGTCCCACCAGTGCGCGGCGGGCCAGCCGTCGCCCGCGCCGACCGCGATCGGCGTGATGCCGGCGTCGCGGAGCGTGCCGACCGTCTCGACGAGCTCGTCGAAGGTCGTGGGAACCTCGGCCCCGGCCTGTTCGAACAGGTCGGTGTTGTACCAGAAGCCCTCGATGCCGAACGTGAAGGGGATGCCGTAGGTCTTGCCGTCGACCTGCCACGGGTTCGCCGTCGCGCCGACGCTGGAGATGGTGTCGGCGATCGCGTCGTCGAGCGGCTGGAGGTAGCCGTTCTTCACCTGGTCGCGCAGCTCGCCACCGGGCCACACCTGGAACAGGTCCGGCGGGTCGCCCGCGGCGAGCGCATTCGGGATCAGCGTGCGCTGCAGCTCTTCGTTCTGGTACCCGGTCTGCTCGACCGTGACGCCCGGGTGCGCCTCTTCGAACTCGGCAGCGACCTCTTCCCAGACGGCGGGGAGCGGACCCGACGTGGCGTTGTGCCACCACGTGATGGTGACGCCGTCGCCGCTGTCGCCTTCGTCACCGCCGCCGGCACAGCCTGCGAGCACGCCGACGGCCAAGCCCGCTGCGGCGACCCCGGCGAAGACGCGCGTCCTGCTGCGTGTGTTCATCTTCGAACCTCTCGAAAGTTTCGACGTCTGCGTCGAAAGTGATGTGGACGTCGCAAGAGTACGTTCAAACGGATTTGAGGTCAAGAGCAACAAATTACGTTCAGGCAACGGCACGGGCTCTACAGTGAGACGGATGAGCGATCCGTCACCGGCCGAAGGAGTCCGCCAGCGCAATCTCGCGCGGCTGCTGCGACTCGTGCACCTCGAGGGACCGGTGTCGCGCGCGACGCTCACCGAGGCGACCGCGCTCAACCGCTCCACGATCGCCGACCTCGTCGGCGAGCTCGTGCGCGAGGGACTCGTCGTCGAGCGCGCGCCGGACCCTTCGCGTCGCGTGGGCCGGCCCTCCCCCGTGGTCGCCGCCGACACCGGGGTCGTCGCGATCGCCGTGAACCCCGAGGTCGACGCGCTGACGATCGCCGCGGTGGGCCTGGACCGCAGCATCCCTCTCCGCGAACGCATCGAGCTCGACCACCTGCTCACGCCCGACGAGACCGCGCGGCTCATCGCCGACCGGCTGGCTGGGTGGCGCACCGCCGAGCTCGCCGACGCCCGTGTCGTCGGCCTCGGGCTGGCAGTCCCCGGGCTCGTGCGCGCGGCCGACGGGCTCGTGCGCAACGCGCCGCACCTGCGCTGGACCGACACCCCGCTGCGCGACCTCGTGGCCGAGGCCACCGGCCTGCCGACGTCCGTCGGCAACGACGCCACCCTGGGCGCGATCGCCGAGCACCTCTTCGGCGCGGCGGCCGGCTTCGACGACGTCGTGTACCTCAATGGCGGCGCGAGCGGCATCGGCGGCGGCGTGATCGTGCACGGGATGCCGCTGCTCGGCGCCGGCGGCTACACCGGCGAGTTCGGGCAGAACCGCCCGGGGATCGCGTCCGAGGCCGACCGGCGGGCCGGCAACGGCGTGCTCGAGGACGAGGTCAGCCGCGCCCGGCTGCTCGCCGCGGTCGGGATGCAGGCGGCCGACGAGCCCGCCCTCGCCGCGGCGCTCGCGGCGGCGGGCACCGGGGCCGCGGAGGAGGTCGCGCGGCAGCGGCGCATCCTGTCGACGGCGCTGGCGAACGCGGTCAACGCCCTGAACGCCGCCGTGGTGGTGCTCGGCGGGTTCCTCGCGACGATCGCCGCGCCCGACGTTCCGGGACTGACGGCGCTGGTGCAGGAGCAGGCGATGTCGGCGAATGCCGAGGACCTCGAGATCCGCGTCGCGTCCCTCGCCGAGGACCGCCTCCTCATCGGCGCCGCCGAGGCCGCCTTCGCCGACCTCCTCCGCGACCCCACCGCCTGACTCGCGCTTCTTCCCTGTCTTCCCGGGTTTGGGGCGCACCTGCTCCGTGGGGGCGCAGATTCTGCG
>JAVBUG010000362.1:0-6186 GCA_031555515.1 Microbacterium sp.
GGCACCGGCGCCGGCATCCGCGGCACCCGTCACCGACTGGGCAGTCGCGCCCATCCCGTCCGACGACGACGCTCCGCCGCCCGACCCCGGCCCCGCCGCGTTCCCGGTCGAGACGCCTGCGCAGTTCGCCGTCGACGATGAGCCCGAAGACGCCGAGGCGGCGACCGCACGAGTCGCGACGCTCGCTCCGCCGCGCGAGGGCGAGGTCCTGCCGCGAACCCAGCTCGCCCCGCCGCCCGCGCACGATGACGATGACGATGACGAAGACGATACGGATGCTGTCGCCGACGCCCCCGTACCGCCCACGGTCGCACCGCCACTGACCCCCGTGGTCACGACGCGCAACGGCGGCGTGCAGCGCTACGGCGAGGCGGTGGTGCGCCAGGTGCTCGGCGCCACGTTCGTGCGCGAGGAGCCCTACGAGCCGCCGACGAGGTTCAGCTGACCCATGTACGACGGCATCGTCCAAGACCTCATCGACGAGTTCGGCCGCCTTCCCGGGATCGGGCCGAAGTCGGCCCAGCGCATCGCGTTCCACATCCTGCAGACGCCGAACTTCGACGTGTCGCACCTCGCCGAGCTTCTCAGCGAGGTGCGTGAGCGCGTGCGCTTCTGCGAGGTGTGCGGCAACGTCTCCGAACAGGAGCGGTGCTCCATCTGCCGCGACCCGCGCCGCAACCAGACGCTCATCTGCGTCGTGGAAGACGCGAAAGACGTCGCGGCCATCGAGCGCACGCGCGAGTTCCGCGGGCTCTACCACGTGCTCGGCGGCGCGATCAGCCCGATCGCCGGCATCGGCCCCGACGACCTGCGCATCACGCAGCTCATGCAGCGACTGGCCGACGGCACGGTGCAGGAAGTCATCCTCGCCACCAATCCCAACCTCGAGGGCGAGGCGACGGCGACTTATCTGAGCCGGCTGCTGCACACCCTCGAGATCACGGTCACCCGTCTCGCCTCCGGCCTGCCGGTCGGCGGCGACCTCGAGTACGCCGACGAGGTCACGCTCGGCCGCGCCTTCGAAGGCCGGCGCTCGATCTGAGGCCCCACCGGCCGGGCAGGCGCTCGCGACGGTCGACGATGTCGGAAGTCCGTCGTAGATTGGCGGTCGGCCGTCTCGCGCTCGGCGCCGGCGACCGCGGAACCTGAGTCGATGACGACGACGGGGCAGCGTCGCCGCACCGTCACACCACCGTTGGGAGACACCCCGCATGAACCCCTCGCAGCGATTCGACACGCGCGCGTGGCTGCTGTTCGGCGTGATGGCGCTCCTCTGGGGCGTTCCGTACCTGTTCATCAGCGTCGCCGTCGAGTCGTACTCGCCGGCAGCGGTGGTGGCCGGCCGAACGCTCCTCGGCGCCCTGCTGCTGCTTCCGTTCGCGCTGCGACAGAAGGCGCTGCGCCCCGCGTTCGCGAAGATCGGCTGGGTGCTCCTGTTCGGCGCGATCGAGATGGCGGGGCCTTTCCTGCTGCTCGGCCATGCCGAGCAGACGCTGCCCTCCGGACTCACCGGACTCCTCGTCGCGACCGTGCCGCTGTTCGCCGCGCTGATCGCCTTCGGCGGCGGCGACCGGTCGGTGCTCAGCCCGGCGCGGGCGATCGGGCTCTTCATCGGCTTCGCGGGCGTGTTCGTGATCGTCGCCGGTCCCGGGCTCGCCGTCGAGGGCGGCGGCGGCCTGCTGGCCGTCGGCGAGGTGCTGCTCGTCGCCCTCCTCTATGCGATCGCGCCCTTCGTCATCGCGACCAAGCTGCGCGATGTGCCGGCCCTCGGCTCCATCACCCTCGCCCTGTTCGCGGTCGGCATCTTCTACACGCCGATCGCGTTCCTGACGCAGCATCAGGTGCCGACCGTCGAGAGCACGGTGTCGCTCATCGCCCTCGCGGTGCTCTGCACGGCGCTGGCGTTCATCGCCTTCTTCGCGCTGATCGCCAGAGTCGGTCCGGTCCGCGCGCCGCTGTTCACCTACGTCAACCCGGTCGTCGCGATCGTCCTGGGCACGATCATCCTGGCGGAGCCGCTGACGCCGGGCCTGCTGATCGGTTTCCCGTTGGTGATCCTCGGCTGCTGGCTCGCGGCCACGGGCGGCACCCTGCGCGCCCGCAAGCGCGAACCCGAGATCGACCTCCCGCCGATCTCGACCGGGTGAGCGTCAGCGGAGCACTTCGACCAGCACGATCCACGACACGAGCAGCGCCGCGACGATCGCGATGATCGATCCGGCGGCGAACCACACCAGCCCCACCGGTTGGGCGGCGGCAAGGAGAGCCCCGCCGATCACGTAGGTGAGCGGGGCGAGGAAGCCGACCGCCGCCTTGAGCCAGCGAGCCCGGTTCGCCGGATGACGGTTCTCGAAGATCCGCCGTGTCGCCTGCACCTGGAACACGCCGGCACCGAGTGCGATCACGATCATCGCGACGCCGTACGCGATCGGGCCGACCTCGGGGATCAGACCGACCGCCGAGCCGATCAGCGCGAGCACGAGGCCTGAGATGCCGGCGGCCAAACGCGCGGTGAGCGACGCCTCCTTGATGATGTCGCCGATGTTGACGCTCGCCGCGACGATCACGAGACCGGCGAGTGCGGCCGTCGCCCCGACCATCGCGACGTTGAACTCCGACCACGTCTCGATCTGCTCCATGTTCGGATGCTACTGGCGCCGCCCCGCTCTGCGTGGCCCGACCGCGACACATGGCCGACCGTTCATGAGCGCGTCCGTAAGATGGACCCTTGGGCGACGGGAGACCGCGGGACGCGGCATCCGTTCTCGCCCATCCTCAGACAAACGCGTGGAGTTCGATGTGGCGCTGATCGTCCAGAAGTACGGCGGATCGTCGGTCGCTGATGCCGAGAGCATCAAGCGCGTCGCGAAGCGCATCGTCGATACGCGCCGCGCCGGTCACGACGTCGTCGTCGCCGTGAGCGCGATGGGCGACACGACCGACGAGCTGCTCGACCTCGCGGGCCAGGTCGCGCCGATCCCCGCGCCGCGCGAGCTCGACATGCTGCTCTCGAGCGGTGAGCGCATCTCGATGGCGCTGCTCGCGATGGCGATCCACTCGATGGGCTTCGAAGCGCGCTCGTTCACCGGCAGCCAGGCCGGCATGATCACCACCGCCGACCACGGCTCGGCACGCATCGTCGACGTCACGCCGATCCGCCTGCGCGAGGCCCTCGACGAGGGTGCGATCGTCATCGTCGCGGGCTTCCAGGGCTTCAACCGCGACACCCGCGACATCACGACGCTCGGCCGCGGCGGCTCCGACACCACGGCCGTCGCCCTCGCGGCGGCGCTCGAGGCCGACGTCTGCGAGATCTACAGCGACGTCGACGGCATCTTCACGGCCGACCCGCGTGTCGTGCCGAAGGCGAAGAAGCTGGGCGTCGTCTCCGCGGAGGAGATGCTCGAGCTCGCCGCCAACGGCGCGAAGGTGCTGTACATCCGCGCCGTCGAATACGCGCGCCGCCACGGCGTGCTCATCCACGCCCGCTCCACGTTCAGCTCGGGCGTGGGGACCTACGTGCTCGGCCAAGGGATGAAGCTTCCCGAGGGCGCAGTTCCCGACATTTCAGGGGGAGAAGAGATGGAAGAGCCCATCGTCGCCGGCGTCGCCACCGACCTCGGCCAGGCCAAGATCACCGTGATCGGCGTTCCCGACGTACCCGGCAAGGCCGCCGAGATCTTCAAGGTCGTCGCGAAGTCCGGCGCCAACGTCGACATGATCGTGCAGAACGTGTCGGCCGCGACCACGGGCCGCACCGACATCTCCTTCACGCTCCCGAAGACGGACGCCGCGACCGCGCTCAAGGCGCTCGCCGCCGACCAGGCCGAGATCGGCTTCGAGAACCTGGTGCACGACGACCAGATCGGCAAGCTCTCGGTCGTCGGTGCGGGTATGCGCACGCACTCGGGCGTCTCGGCCACGCTCTTCGAGGCGCTGAGCGTCGCGGGCATCAACATCGAGATGATCTCCACGTCCGAGATCCGCATCTCGGTCGTGGTGCGCGGCGACGACCTCGCTGAGGCCGCCCGCGTCGTCCACACCGCCTACGGCCTGGACGGCGACATCGAGGCGACCGTCTACGCCGGCACCGGCCGCTGAGCCACTTCTGAGGGAACGGATGCTGCGGCCCGCAGCATCCGTCATCATCATTCGTCGCCGGTGTCGCTGCCCTGCAGCAGTCCGTCGACCAGCGCGCCGACGATGTGGTCGGTCGAGGTGTCCGGGTCGACCGACACCGTGAGCCGATCGAGGATCAGCCCCTCGATGGCGTAGTGGAACAGCGCGATCTCGAACGCGTCGCCAGGCAAGCCTGCGGCGCGGTTGAACGCGACGTCGGCGGCGAACCCGCTGCGCATCCACTCGCCGAGCGAGTGTGCGATCCGCTCGTTGCGCGCCGCCTCCAGTCGCAGCGTGAACAGCGCGAGCGTCACCTCGCGCTCTGTGGTCAGTCGCCGCACGATGTCACGCGTGTAGTCGGCGAACAGCGCACGGTCGGGGGTCCGCCCCTCCCATTGCGCGTGCACGGCGGGGTCGGGGGCGAGTCGTTCGCCGATCCGCTCCACGAGCGCCGAGACCAGCGCGTCGCGGCTGCGGAAGTAGTTCGACGCCGTCCCCGTCGGGGCGCCCGCGCGCGCGTCGACCGCGCGGTGGGTGAGGCCACGCATGCCGTCGGTCGCCAGCACCGCGATTCCCGCATCCGCCAGTTCACGTCGCCGCTCGTCGTTTCTCGCCACGGGTTCACCCTAGCCAATCCACGACAGCTGTTGTAGTCTCCTAAATCACTACACATGTCGTGAAAGGATGCTGCGCCCATGCGTGACCTCGTCTACTACGCCGCCGTGACGCTCGACGGCCGGATCGCCGCCCCGAACGGTGCGTTCGACGCATTCCCGATCGAAGGCGACCACTTCGACGTCATCAACTCCGAATGGGCCGACACCGTCCCGGGGGCGATGTACGCCGCGCTGGGCATGACCGCCCCGCGGGGGCGAATGTCGACCGTGCTGATGGGCTGGAACACGTTCGCCGCCGGTCTCGACTTCACCGACAGCCCTTATCCGCACCTGGAGCAAATCGTCTTCTCCCGCACTCGTGGCGCGGAGGATGTCGGGCCGGGAGTGGAGATCACCGCCGACGACCCGCGTGACGTGGTCGCCGGTCTCAAGGCGCAGGCAGGCGCCGACATCTGGCTGTGCGGCGGGGGAGTCCTCGCGGCGCAACTGCGCGACGATATCGATCGTCTCGTGCTGAAGGTGAACCCGATCGTCTTCGGCGACGGCCTGCCGCTGTTCGCCGGCGGATACGAACCCTCCTCGTTCCTCCTGGAGCGCTCCCGCAGCTTCGTGTCAGGCGTCGTCATGAACGAGTACCGCCGGGCGTAACGGCGGACCGGCCCGCCGTCGTCCGGCGGTAGAATCGCCCAAACCCCGCGCGATCGACGGTGCCCGCGCGTCCGCTCCACGCTTGTGCCCACGCTGAGGAACACCCATGACCCGCATCTCCGATTCAGGACTCTCCGTCGCCGTCGTCGGCGCCACCGGCCAGGTCGGGACGGTCATGCGCGAGATTCTCGCCAAGCGGAACTTCCCGATCCGCGAGCTGCGCCTCTTCGCGACGGCGCGCTCGGCCGGTACCGCCGTCGAGTTCGGCGGCGAGACCGTGATCATCGAGGATGTCGCGACCGCCGACCCCGCGGGCATCGATGTCGCTCTGTTCTCGGCCGGCGCCACCGGCAGCCGCGCGCACGCGCCGCGCTTCGCCGAGGCCGGCGCGATCGTGATCGACAACTCCAGCGCCTGGCGCATGGATCCCGAGGTGCCGCTCGTCGTGAGCGAGGTCAACCCGCACGCGATCGCGAACCCGCCCAAGGGCATCATCGCCAACCCCAACTGCACCACGATGGCCGCGATGCCGGTGCTCAAGCCGCTCGACGCGGAGGCCGGCCTCGAGCGCCTCATCGTCTCGACCTATCAGGCCGTGTCGGGTTCCGGGCTCGCCGGTGCGCAGGAGCTGCTCGGCCAGGTCGAGGGCGTCCTCGCACAGGGCAACACGCTGGACCTCGTGCACGACGGCTCGGCGGTCGACTTCCCGCAGCCCGAGAAGTACGTCGCCCCGATCGCCTTCGACGTGATCCCGCTCGCGGGCAACCTCGTCGACGACGGCCTCAACGAGACCGACGAGGAG
>JAVBUG010000342.1:0-4220 GCA_031555515.1 Microbacterium sp.
AGTTGAGGCCGATCCGCTCGGCCGTGAGCACTCCGCGCGCGGGACCGGTCACGACGGCCAGCACCGCGCCGGGCTCGAACCATTCGCCGTCCTCGACGACGAGCTCGACCGCGATCGTGGGGTCGGTGAGCCGGAACGCCGACTCGAACACCTCGCCGCCCGAGTACACCCCGCGCTCGCGCGAGACGAGGTCGGCGCGGGCGACGGCGTTCTCGGGGATCAGCGCCTCGCTCGTGAGGTCGCCCCACGGCGCGTCCTCGTCGAGGGCGGCGGAGACGGCACGGTCGATCATCGCGCGGGTCAGCATGCGACGGGCTCCTGGGATGCGGGGGCGGACAGAGACAGGGGGGACTCCGCGGGCGTGCCGTCAGAGCGGAAATGCGCACCGACCGACTCGCGCCGGGCGAGAGCGGCCCCGACGAGGTGTTCGGCCACGAGCAGCAGGTTCTCGTCCTCGAAGTCGTGCTCGGCGACCGCGCTGCGGCGCTGTCCGCGCCAGATCGAGATGACGGATGCCGCGTGCCCGAGGCCTGCGTCATCCCGCACGAGTCCGGCATCGTCCCAGAGCAGCTCCTGCAGCGCCGCGCGCGAGAACGCCGGCGCCGCGACTCGCGCCGATGTCCCCGGCATCCCGACGTTCTCCTGCTCGCCTGTCACGATCTGCCGTGCGGGACGACGATTCGTGACAGGTGAGCGGAGGGGCTCGCCGTCGGCGGACGCGTGTTCGAGGACGGGCGGCCAGGATCCGGATGCCGCGTCCCCGGCGATGACGTCGCCGGCGCGTGCGCCGAACACCGCCCCCTCGAGCAGCGAGTTCGAGGCCAGGCGGTTGGCGCCGTGCACGCCCGTGCGCGCGACCTCGCCGACGGCGTAGAGCCCGGGAAGGGTGGTGCGGCCGAAGAGGTCGGTGCGGACGCCGCCCATCAGGTAGTGCGCGGCCGGCGTCACCGGGATCGGCTGGCGCGCCCAGTCGAGACCCCGCTCGCGCACCGCGCGGTCGATGGTGGGGAACCGGCGGGCGAGGAAGGCCGCGCGCTCGGTGGCGTCCTCCGAGTGGATGTGCGTCGCGTCGAGGAACACCGGGCGCCCATCCTGGAGCTCCATCTGGCGGGCGATCGCGCGCGCGACGACATCGCGGGGCGCGAGTTCGCCGTCCGGGTGGGCGTCGAACGCGAACCGGCGCCCGTGCTCGTCGACGAGGGTCGCGCCCTCGCCGCGCACGGCCTCCGACACCAGGAACGAGTCGCCCACCGCCAGCACCGTCGGGTGGAACTGGAAGAACTCGAGGTCGCGCACGTCCGCCCCGGCGCGGATCGCCGCGGCGATGCCGTCGCCGGTGGCGACCTCGGGGTTGGTGGAGTGGGCGTACAGCTCACCCGCGCCGCCCGTTGCGAGCACGACCGCGTCGGCGGTGATGATCTCGCGGCGGCCGGCGGCAGCATCCGTTTCTCCTACCAGCAGCTCCACCCCGGTGACCTGGCCCTCCGCCACGACCAGGTCGACGAGGAACGCGTGCTCGATCACCGCGACGTCGCTCGCGCGGAGGCGGGCGACGAGCGCCTTCTCGATCGCCGTGCCGGTGGCGTCGCCGCCGGCGTGGAGGATGCGCGGGTACGAGTGCGCGGCCTCGAGGCCCTTGACGAAGCCGCCGGTGTCGTCGCGGTCGAACGCGACGCCGAGCGCCACGAGTTCGCGGATCCGTGCGGGGCCCTCGTCGACGAGCACGCGGACCGCCGCACGATCGCTGAGACCCGCACCCGCGACGAGGGTGTCACGCACATGGTCCTCGCCGCGGTCGTCGTCGAACATCACACCGGCGATGCCGCCCTGTGCGAACCGCGTGTTGGCGTGCTCGAGCACGTCCTTCGTCACGAGCGTCACACGGCAGCCGCGCTCGACGGCGTGCAGGGCCGTGAGCAGCCCGGCGATGCCCGAGCCGACGACGAGGGCGCCCGGCCCGCCTTCGGTTTCGTGCACCGTCATGACGCGTTCTCCCACGCGGCCGCGGGTGCTGCCGGCGGCTTGGCCGCCAGCATCCGCTCCAGCGCCACGCGCGCCGGTGCCGCGACCGCGTCGGGCACCGTGATGCGGTTGCGCACCTCGCCGGCGACGAGTCCCTCGAGCACCCACGCGAGGTACCCCGGGTGGATGCGGTACATCGTCGAGCAGGGGCAGACCACCGGGTCCAGGCAGAAGATCGTGTGCTGCGGGTGGTCGGCGGCCAGGCGCTGCACGAGGTTGACCTCGGTGCCGATCGCGAACGTGGTGGGTTCGGTAGCGGCCTCGATGGCCTTGCGGATGTAGTCCGTCGAGCCCGCTTCGTCGGCGGCGTCGACGACCTCCATCGGGCACTCGGGGTGCACGATCACGCGCACGCCGGGGTGTTCGGCGCGGGCCTTGTCGATCTGGTCGACCGAGAAGCGGCGGTGCACCGAGCAGAAACCGTGCCACAGGATGACGCGGGCATCGGCGAGCGTGCCGGCGTCGGAGCCGCCGAGGGGCTTGCGCGGATTCCACATCGGCATCTGCTCGAGCGGCACGCCCATCGCCTTCGCGGTGTTGCGGCCGAGGTGCTGGTCGGGGAAGAACAGCACGCGGCTTCCGCGCTGGAACGCCCACTCCAGCACCGTCCGCGCGTTGGACGACGTGCACACGATGCCGCCGTGCCGCCCGACGAAGCCCTTGATGGCGGCCGAGGAGTTCATGTAGGTGACGGGGATGACCGGCACGAGCCCGTCCTCGTCGACGGCGTCCATGTCGCCGTAGACCTCGGCGAGCTGCTCCCAGCACTCCTCGACCTGGTCGATGTCGGCCATGTCGGCCATCGAGCAGCCTGCCGCGAGGTTGGGGAGGATCACAGCCTGCTCGGGCCGCGACAGCAGGTCGGCGGTCTCGGCCATGAAGTGCACGCCGCAGAATACGATGGCCTCGGCGTCGGGGTGCTCGAGAGCGGCGTTCGCGAGCTGGAACGAGTCGCCGACGTAGTCGGCGTGCACCACGACCTCTTCGCGCTGGTAGAAGTGCCCGAGCACGACGACCCGGTCGCCCAGGGTGGCCTTCGCGGCGCGGATGCGCTCGTCGAGCTCCGCCTCGGACGCCTCGCGGTACTGGCGCGGCAGCTCGCCCTGGCGCGGCGACCCGGTGGGGATGACGTCGCCCATCGACGAGCCGGGACCATCGCCGGGGCGGGTGTCGAAGTCCCACGGACCGGCGGCGAGATCGGTGTTGCAGGTCTCGCCGACGACGGCGCCGGCCACGATCGCCTGGATCTCGTGATCGACCGAGGGGTCGATCACGGGCCGGGGCTGGAGGGTGATGTTCACGGCAGGCATGTCGGGTGCTCCGTTCGGGATCCGTGACGGGCGTCGAGCGGGCCGCGGTCGGCGAGCTCGACGTCCTGGTTGTAGCGGTAGAGCCGCGCGGGGCGGTGGCTTCCGGTGCGGAAGCGGTCGGTGGGGATGAGGGTGCCCGAGTTCTCGACCTGACGGCGGAAGTTCGCCGGGTCGAGGCGTCGGGCGAGGATCGCCTCGTACACCTCGCGCAGATCGGCGAGGGTGAACTCGTCGGCGAGCAGCCCGTGGGCGATGCGGCTGTAGCCGACCTTGTTGCGCAGGCGCCACAGCGCGTAGTCGACGATCTCGTTGTGATCGAAGGCGAGCTCGGGGAGCGCCGCCGCGTCGAACCACTGCACGTTCTCGACCGATCCGTCGGTGATCTCGTCGGCGCGCAGCAGCGCCCAGTACACGATCGAGACGACGCGCGTGGGGGAGCGGTCGACGGCGCCGAACGCGTACAGCTGCTCGAGATAGCTCGGTGCCAGCCCGGTCGTCTCGGCGAGGGTGCGGGATGCTGCGGCATCCAGTCCTTCCGCCACGTCGAGCCATCCGCCCGGAAGCGCCCACTGGCTCTCGTGCGGATCGCGCGTGCGCCGCACCAGCGGCAGCACGACCTGCACGGCGTCGCTGCCGGGGAGCCGCCGGAGCGTGAAGATCACCGTCGACACCGCCACGCGGATCGTGTCGGTGCCGGCCGGCGCGCCGGCGTGGGGTTCAGGTGCTGTTCTGGTCATAGTGACTCTAACTGTCGGTTCGATCATAGTGTCACTCTGACCAGAAGCCAAACCTCCGTCGTAACACCGACCCGTTGCCAAGACGTGACGGACACAGCGCGCTCTCAGGGTGCGCGAAGGGGTGAATGTTTGTTAGGTTTACTAACACTCA
>JAVBUG010000310.1:0-15190 GCA_031555515.1 Microbacterium sp.
GTCTCGTCGCTGCGCTCCTCGCTCAACGAGCGGGAGGAAGCCCCGGTCGTTGAGCGAGCGAAGCGAGACGAAACGCCCGCGGTGTTCGAGAGAGTCATTCGTGGAGCCCGCATTCGGTCTTGGCCGAGCCGGCCCAGCGGCCGGATCGGGGGTCTTCGCCGGGCGCGACCGGCTTCGTGCACGGCTCGCAGCCGATCGAGGGGTAGCCGAACCCGACGAGCAGGTTCACGGGCGCCTTGTGCGCGGCCGCATAAGAGAGGACCTCGTCGAAGCTCCACGCCGCGACCGGGTTCACCTTGACGAGGCCGTTGCGCTCGTCCCACGTCACGAGGGGCGTGTTCGTGCGGGTCGGCGCCTCGTCGCGGCGCACGCCGGTGAACCACACCTCGTAGCCGCCGAGGGCGTCCTGCAGGGGAGCGACCTTGCGGCGCGCGCAGCACAGGCCAGGGTCGCGCTCGAAGAGCTTCGCGCCGAACTCGGCGTCCTGCTCGGCGACTGTCTGGTCGGGCGTGATGTCGACGATCCGCACGTCGAGCGCACGCTGCACCTCGTCGCGCGTCGCGTACGTCTCGGTGAAGTGGTAGCCGGTGTCGAGAAAGAGCACGTCGACGCCGGGCAGCTGCTCGGCCACGAGGTGGGGGAGCGCGGCGTCGGCCATCGAGCAGGCGACGGCGGCAGCATCCGTCCCGAAATTGCGCGCGACCCACGCGACCACTTCGGCAGCGGATGCCTCGTGGTCGGTGAGGCTGCCGAGCTCGAGGTTGCCCTGCTCGGCGAGAGCCTTGAGCTCTTCGTGCGAGCGCTTGGTCGCGATGCGAGGTGCGAGGGAGACGGTCACTGGAGTGCCTCCTCGTCGGCGCGATGCGCCCACTGGGCGAAGGTCTCGTCGGCCGCGACGTCGCGCTCGGCGAGGAACCGCTTGACGACGCGCTCGGTGTAGTCGGCGATCCCGTCGGCGGCGACCTTCAGCCCCCGCACGGTGCGGCCGAGGCCGGCGTCGTCGCGATCGGCGTTGACGAGCCCGCCGCCGAGGTGCACCTGGTAGCCGGGAACCTGCTCGCCGTCGATCGTGACGAGCTGGCCCTTGAGGCCGATGTCGGCGGTCTGGATGCGCGCGCACGAATTGGGGCAGCCGTTGACGTGGAGCGAGATCGGGTGCGGCAGGTCGAACTGCTCGAGACGCTTCTCGAGGTCGAGCACCGCGGCCGTCGCGTACGCCTTGGTCTCGACGATCGCGAGCTTGCAGAACTCGATGCCGGTGCAGGCGATGGTCCCGCGGCGGATGAGGCTCGGGCGCGCCGACAGGCCGAGCTCGTCGAGGCCCGCGATGAACGGCTCGACGTTCTCGTCGGGGATGTCGAGGAACACGAGCTTCTGGTGCGGCGTGGTGCGCAGGCGCGTCGAGCCGTGCGCCTCGACGAGGTCGGCGAGCTTCGCGAGCGTCGGGCCCGAGACGCGGCCGACGATCGGCGTCGCGCCGATGTAGGAGAGGCCGTCCTTCTGCTTGTGCACGCCGACGTGGTCGCCCTGCGTGAGCGGCTTGGGCGCGGCGGGGCCGTCGGGCAGCGCGTAGCCGAGGTACTCGTCCTGCAGCACCTGGCGGAACTTCTCGGCGCCCCACTCCGCGAGCAGGAACTTGAGGCGCGCCTTGTTGCGCAGGCGCCGGTAGCCGTAATCCCGGAAGATCTGCGCGACGCCGTGCCACGCCTCAGCGACCCGCTCCGGCGAGACGAAGACGCCGAGGCGCTCCGCGAGGCGCGGGGTGGTCGAGAGGCCGCCGCCGACCCACAGGTCGTAGCCGATGCCCAGCTCGGGGTGCTCGACGGCGACGAACGCGACGTCGTTGATCTCGTGCACGACGTCTTGGCTGGGGTGGCCGGTGATGGCCGACTTGAACTTGCGCGGCAGGTTCGCGAGCGACTCGTCGCCGATGAAGCGCGACGTGATCTCGTCGATCTGCGGTGTCGGGTCGATGAGCTCGTCGGCCGAGATGCCGGCGACGGGCGAGCCGAGGATGACGCGGGGCACGTCGCCGCACGCCTCGGTGGTGCCGAGGCCGACCGCCTCGAGGCGGCGCCAGATCTCGGGCACGTCCTCGACGCGGATCCAGTGCAGCTGGATGTTCTGGCGGTCGGTGATGTCGGCGGTGCCGCGGCCGAAGTCGTTCGAGATGCCCGCGATCACGCGCAGCTGCTCGGTGGTGAGCTGGCCGCCGTCGATGCGCACGCGCATCATGAAGTACTCGTCCTCGAGCTCTTCGGGGGTCAGGGTCGCGGTGCGGCCGCCGTCGATGCCGGGCTTGCGCTGGGTGTAGAGGCCCCACACGCGGAAGCGGCCGTGCAGGTCGGTCGGGTCGATCGAAGCGAACCCGCCCTTCGAGTAGATGTTCTCGATGCGGTCGCGCACGCTCAGGCCGTTGTCGACCTGCTTCCACTCCTCGTTGCCGTTGAGCGGGGTCGTGCCGTCGACCTTCCACTGGCCGTTCGGCTTCGACGACGGGCGCGGCGGGCGCACGGCCGCGCGCGGGCGCTCTGCCGCGTCGCGCGCTTCGGTGTCGCTGATGGTCACGGTGGCCTCCGGGGTGAATCCCGGGGCGTCCCCCGGGCGGGACCCTATCGAGTCCATTGCCTGAGGCTAGAAGCGAGCGTTCGTGAGACCTATCTCAGCGTCAAGAGGCGTTAACCGACGTAACGGGGCGTCACACAGTTGCGGGTATGACCCTTTGTGGACTCGATCCGGTTATCCGGCGGCTTCGTTGTAGCGATCGATCACGACTCCGACGAGGGATGCCGGCGGCTCGTCGTCGCCGAGCAGCGGTGGTGCGACGGGGGCGCCGGCGGCGAGCCGTACGGCGAGGTCGTGGAAGTAGCCGGGGGCGAGGAGGTAGTCGGCCACGACCACGCGGTGGGCCTGCGCCCGGGCGTCTGCGACGGCGACGTCGACGCGAGGGTCGGCAGCGGCGAGGAAGCCGACCGTGACCTCCCGGTCGAGTCTGGCGCTCAGCATCCGTCCGATCTCTCGACAGTCCTCGTTCGCGCGGTCGTCGGTCGAGCCGGCCACCGCGAGCACGAGAGCGTCGTCGGGCCCGAGCGGCTGCAGGCGCGCGAGGAGTGCGTCGACGAGGCGCGGGTCGGGGCCGAGTGCGGGTGCGATGACGACGCCGTCGCGTCCCGCGGACTGCTCGATGAGGTCGACCCGCACGTGGTACCCCGCCGAGAGCAGCAGCGGCACGATGACCACGGGCGTGCCCTGGGGGATCGCATCGAGGGATGCTGCGACATCCGGTTGCTGCACGTCCACATGCCCGAGCCGCACGATGACGTCGGGAAGCCGGCGCGCCACGGCGTCGACGAGCGCCGCGACCGCCGCCTGCCCCGCGGGCGACGACGTGCCGTGCGAGATGGCGAGGAGCGCGGGTCGGGTCATGTGGCCCATTGTGCCCCGCGCGTGTGACGCGCGTGTGACGGCGAATCGTCGGCGGCCATGACCTCGCATCCTCAGTTGAGGGTCTCCGCCGAGACGAGGAGCCGGAGGAGGACTTGGCTCCTCATCTCGGCGATGCACCTGAGTTGAGGAAGCGGGAAACGCCGAAGGGCGGTCCCAGCGTCTGCCGGGACCACCCTTCGGGGGAGTGGATGCTGCGGCTCAGGCCGCGCCGGACTCCCGGCCGCGGGAGAACCCGGCGTCGAAACCGCGCTCGTACGCCTGCTGCGTGCGCCGGCCTCCGCGACCGTGGTCGCCGTGGTGGCCGTGGCCGCCGCGGTGACCATGACCGCCGTGACCTCCGTGGCCGTGGCCCTCGTGGTCGTGGTGGCTGTGGCGGGCGTGCGGGTGGTGGCCGTGGCAGCCCTCATCGCCGTAGCCGCGCATGGGCTCGTCGAAGCGCTCGGCCGGGTGGCCGGGACGCCCGGGGGCGAAGCCGCGGTGGCGGTTGCGGCCGTAGCCGTCGTGCACGTCGGGGTCGAACGGACGCGGGCGCCCGCCGAAGCCAGGGCCGAAGCCGGGGCCGAAGCCACCGAAGCCCGGACGGAAGCCGGGGCCGAACCCGGGGCGTCCGAAGCCGCCGAAGCCGCGCTCGCGGCCGGTGGCGTTCTCGTCCCAGCCGAGCTCGCGGGCGATGGCCTCGAGCGAGCCGGTGAGAGTTGGGTAGGCGTCGTCGTCGCCGACGGCGGCGACCACACGGGCGCGGAGGCCGTCGACGATCGCGCCGATGCGCTCTTTCTCGGAGCGGCCGAGCTCGGTCAGGGTCCACGTGCCGTCGCCCTGCTCCTCGACCCAGCCGCGCTCCTCGAGGCCGCGCAGGCGCTTGCCCTTGCGGGCGAGACGCTCACGGAACTCGGGCGCGTCGACGTCGCCGGACAGCACGTTCAGCACCATCCAGTCGCGTCGCGTCATGCCCTCGGCCTCGAGCGCCGTCGCGAACTCGCGCGTCAGCAGGCCGTCGACCGCACGCAGCCAATAGCCGAGCGGACGCTTCTCGGTGGGGCGGGTGTCGTTCTCTTCGTTGTCGTTGATGTTGTTGATGTCGTTCATGGGGAAGTCCTTTCGAGGGCGGCTCGAAGGGCCGCCGGGTGATACATGTCGAAGTGCATGTACATGCAGTGTGACATGCACTTTAGATCCTTGTCAAGTCGCATGTAAATTGGACGGAATGCCGTCCACTCCCGACGACCCGTCCGACGCGATCGCCGCCGCACTCGCCCGCCTCCGCGGGCGACGAGGCCCCCGACCACCGTGGATGGAGGGCGCCGGCCCGCACTCCAACGGCCCGCACGCCCACGGCCACGCGGGACCGCACGGGCACGACGCCGACGGCACCGAGCACGTCCACCCCGACGGCTCCGTCCACGGCTTCGCCGGTCATGGCGGTCGCGGCCCGTGGGGTCGCGGGGGACCCGGGCCGGGCTTCGGCGCACCGCCGTGGGCCGGCGGCGGTCGCTTCGGCGGCCCCGCGCGCATGAGGCTGCTCGAGGCGCTGGCCGCAGCATCCCATCCCCTGTCCGTGGGGGAGATCGCCGACGCGGTGGGCGTGGATCAGCCGCGGGCGTCGCGGCTCGTGCAGCAGGCCGTGCAGCTCGATCTGGTGCGACGCGAGGCCGACCCCGACGACGCCCGTCGCACGCGCGTCGCGCTGACCGACACCGGCGCCCGCCTGGTGCGCGGGTTCCGCGGTGAGCGGCGCGAGGCGATCGACTCGGCGCTCGCCGCTTTCACCGACGAGGAGCGCGCCGAGCTCGCGCGCCTGCTGACGAAGCTCGCGGACTCCTGGCCCGGCGCCTGACCGGCGGCCTCACCCCGCGACCGCTGCACTTTCCTGCGAGTGCGGCGTCGCACGACGCGGCACTCGCAGGAGACTGCAGCACAAGACCGGGGGCGTCCCCGGCTCGCTCGACGACCGATTTCCGGTCGGCTCAGAAGCTGGTGACGAGGTCGCCGAGCACCGCCTCGAGCTTCGACGGGTCTGTCGCGTCGTAGTAGTGCGCGCCCGTGGCGCTGGAGATGGACTGCAGCGTGGCCACGTCGGCGTCGGCGCCGTACGCGAGTGTGAAGATGAGCACCGGAGTGGCGTGGTGCATGTCCTTCAGGTTCGCGAGCATCTGGTCGGCGCTGATCGTCGGCGCGTTCGGGGCGTCGTTCTCGCCGTCCGAGAGCAGCACGATGGCGTTGATGTGATCGCTCGACCAGGACGCGGCCTGCTGCGCCGCGAAGGTGTCGACCGCCTGGTAGAGCGGGGTGTCGCCCATCGAGGTGATGCCGCCGAGTGCGCCGAGGAAGCCGTCGCGGGACGAGCCGATGTCGGCGACCGGCGACACGAGTCCCGGCACCATCGCGCCGTCGGGCGCCTGCGCGAAGGCCGCGAGGCCGACGTCGTCGCCGGTCGTGAAGTGGCCGAGGGCCGCCTCGATCGCCTTGCGCGCCTGCGTGAGCTTCGTGTCGCTCGCCGAGATGGGCTCGTCCATCGAGCCCGACACGTCGAGCAGGAAGAGCACGTTCGCGCGCTTGCGGACGTCGGGGAACGACGTCTGCACGGCCGTCACGACGTCGGCGCCGGGGAACGCGAGCGTCCCGCCCTGGTCGCCGTCGAGCTGGCCGACCTGCTGCACGCCCTCGTCGAGGTCGCGGTTCAGGTCGCGGTAGCCGGCGGTGCGCACGGCAGCCTGGCCCTGCGCGGTGTGCGTGAAGCGGATGAAGTCCGCCGCCGCCTCCGACTCGACCGGGTCGATCCACGGCCCGGTGAGACGCATCACGGGGTTGTCGGCCGTGTAGTAGCCGTCGGCCGGGTAGATCGGCACCAGCTGCTCCGCCGGCGGGTCGGCCTGCGTGCGGGTGATGCCGTCGCGGCTGGTGATGCCGCGGTTGTAGTCCCACACCGACTTCTCGTCGACGATGACCGCCGAGAGGAAGTCGGCGGTGGATCCGGATGCCTCGGCCTGGCGTGCGTGCCAGAGGAAGTGCTCGGGCGTCGCCATGTAATGGCTGGTCGCCGTCTCGTTCTCGTGCACCTCGGCCTGCACGGCCGGGTCCTGCACCTGAGCGGCGGTGAAGTCCGTCATCGATCCGGCAGCGGTGCCGTAGGAGGCGAACATCGCGGCCTCGCCGCTCGTCGCGACGAGGGGGCTCGTCTTGCCCAGCTTGAACGCGCCCCACTCGGGGTGGCCGAGGCCGCTCCAGAGGTCGGGGTCGCCCGCGGACTCGAAGATCTCGGCCCAGGTCGGGGCCTCGGCGTCCCATCCGATCGCGGAGGCGAGGTTCGCAGGCATGGCGAGCACGATGTCGGACAGCCCGACGCTGGTGCCCTCGGCACGGAGGTTGGTGGCGCCGTCGGCCTGCGCGACGTCGACCCACGTCGACGAGTCGGGCAGCCACACGGTGGGCTTCTGGTCGTCGGCGAGGTTCGGGAAGCTCGTCGCCACGACGGCCGCGGCGACCCCCGACTTCTCGCGCGTCGTGGACACGGTCACGCACGAGCCCGCGACGTTGCGCGGCTGGCTGTTGTACGCGGCGGCGAGGCCCTCGACCATCTCGGCGTTCTCGAACGACGACAGCACCTGCACGGTCGCGCAGGGCTCCGCGCCGGCGGTGGCGGCAGGCTCGTCCTCGGGGAAGACGATCGGCTCGGCGACGGCGGGCGCAGCGGGAGCGGGGTCTGCGGCCGGCTCCTCGGAGCCGGACAGGTTCGACACGATCGCGTACGACACCGTGCCGATCGAGCCGACCAGCACGACGATGCCGACGATCGTCGTCGCGATGATCGCCTGCCGACGGCGCTTGCGGCGGCGCTCGCGACGCTCGTCGATCGCGGACGGCTTCGAGGTCTTCGGCGTCGCGGCTGTCGAGAAGGTCGGAGAAGGGGTCGACGGAGGTGTCGATGTCTCAGATGCGGTCTTCGGTTCGGAGGCCTGGCCCCGGCGGGGGCCGGGGACGTCCTCGTTGCCGCGCGTTCCATCGCGCATGGGGGGTAATCCTCAAAGCGGGTGCGGCCGCTAGGCCGGGCGGGGGGTCACCGGTCCCAAGATCCGGTGTGTGGCTAGAGCCTAACCCGAGTGATCTTGCGAGGCGAGGGAGAGGAAGCCGAGAGATCACCGAGAGGCGGTGTTCAACATGCCGATCAGAACCGCCGTCCACCAGGCAGTCTGTGACACCACCGCGCTCCAGATGCACCAGAGCCGCAACCTGGCGGGGAGTGCCGAGAACCGAACTCGACCGGGCAGCCGGTCGAGTTGGTCGGTCAGCCTCGTCATGGCCACGCCGTTCATCGCCGCGACGAGCACGGCGATCATCTTGATCGCGGTGAGGGGCTGCGAGAGATCCGGCTGGAGGAAGGCGCCGGTCGCGAGCAGGCCCGCGATGCCCAGCCATGCGAGGGCGGTCACCGGGGGTTCGGTGCGCCGGAGGTCGTCGAGAGACGTGCGGCGCAGCATCCAGAGCAGTCCGCTCATCTCGAGCAGCACTGCTGCTCCGAGCCCCACGATCACCGAGGCCAGATGGCCGAAGAGCGCCGGCGCGTGCACCCAGTCGTGGGGCACGATCGACGTGCCGATCCACATCGACAGCAGCCACGCGATCACCACGCACCAGTACGCGACCGCGCGGCGGTGACGCGCGGTGCGCAGGCGCTCGGCGCGTTGGCGCTGGATCAGCGGGGTCGTCACGGTGCCTCTCGGGTTCGGCGAGGTGAGGCACGCGTGCGCGGCGACCCCCCGTCCGCATGATGCCCAAGAGGGAGGGTATCGGATGCTGCGCCTCCGCCGGCCGGCGGAACCGATCCGCTGCGGTCAGCCGGCGATGTCTTTGGGTCGCAGCTTCACGGGGAGCAGGAGCAGGAGCCCGACGAGCAGCACGATCACGATGCCGAGGATGCCGTAGTGCGTCGCGCCGAACACTCCGATGAACGTCGCCCACAGCAGCGGCGAGAGGAAGCTCATCACGCGGCCGGTAGTGGCGTAGAGGCCGAAGACCTCGCCCTGCATCCCGGCCGGTGTGACGCGTGCGAGCAGCGACCGGCTCGACGCCTGAGCCGGGCCGACGGCGGCTGACAGGATGATGCCGCCCACCCAGAACACCGGCTTGCCGCCCTCGCGGAGGAAGAAGACGAACAGGGCGCTGACGATGAGGATCGTGAGCGCGGTGATGATGACCGCGCGGGCGCCGAAACGGTCGTCGAGACGGCCGGCGATGATCGTCGAGACGCCGGCGACGAGGTTCAGGGCGATGCCGAACGCGATGACCTCTGTCGCGCTGAACCCGAACGACACCGCGGCCAGCACGCCACCGAATGCGAAGACGCCGGCGAGGCCGTCGCGGTACACGGCGCTCGCGATGAGGAACCAGAACGTCGGCCGGTGCTCGCGGAAGAGCGCCACGATGTCGTGGACCAGCACGACGTAGCCCTCGAAGAAGCCGACCTTCCTGCGGCCGGGATCGGCCGGCGACTCGGGCACCAGGAAGACGAACGGCAGGGCGAACAGCACGGTCCACACCGCCGCGCCGACGGCGATGAGGCGGTAGGCGAGTCCGTCCGAGACGTCCAGGCCGAACCAGTCGAACGTGTTGAGCACGACGACGAGCGCGAGCGCGAGGATGCCGCCGATGTAGCCCATGCCCCAGCCGAGGCCGCTGACGCGGCCGATCGTCTTCGGCGTCGAGACCTGCACGAGCATCGCGTTGTAGTTGACGCCCGCGATCTCGGACGAGACCGATCCGAGTGCGACGAGGATCGCGCCGAGCCAGAAGAACTGCGGCTCGGAGTAGACGAAGAAGAGCGCGAACTGCAGGAGTGCGAGCACCGCGGTCGCGCCGACGACCCAGCGCTTCTTCGTGCCCGCGGCGTCGGCGCGCTGGCCCAGCACGGGGGCGAGCAGGAGGATCAGGATGCCCGCGGCGAACGTGACCCAGCCGTACCACTCCGAGAGATCGGCGAGGGCGCCGCAGTAGGCGGTGCCGGCGTCGGCAGCGCTCGAGCACACCATGTCGCCGTTCGCGTTCTGCTGGGCGATGTCGGCCGGCAGGAAGGCGTCCGACACGAGGTACAGCGAGACGAAGACGAAGGTCAGGATCACCGAGTTGAAGGGCTGCGTCGCCCAGTCCCACAGCGCCCACGCGAACACACGACGCCGGGGCACCGGCGTGTCGTCGAGACCGTCGGTGTTGAGGGCCGCGGTCGACAGCACGTGCTCGGTCGGGGCGCCGGACTCCGCCGGGGAGGCGGGCGTCGACGGCGTGCCGGGCTCGTCGGAGCCGGGGGCGGAAGAGCTCATGTCCGTCACAGTAGGCCCCTTCGGTGAACTGGTGCGGAATCAAAGTAGCGCTCCGAGGCCGCAGGGTGCTTTGCTTCGTTCATGACAGGGGATTCCTCGCCCGAGCCCAAGTTCAACGGCCGTCTCGCGATCCTTCTCGCGATGGCGATGTTCGTGCTCGTGGTCGACACGTCGATCATGAACGTCTCGATCTCGGCGGTGGTGAAGGAGCTCGGTACGACCGCCAGCGGCGTGCAGGGCGCGATCGCCCTCGAAGCCCTGGTCTCGGCGGCCTTCATCCTCATCGGCGGCAAGACCGGCGACCTCATCGGGCGCAAGCTGGCGTACATCCTCGGCCTCCTCGGGTACGCCGTGGGCGCCGTCGCGATGACGTTCGCAACAAGCCTGACCGCCGTGATCATCTTCTGGGCGGTGATCGGTGGGATCGGAGCATCCCTTCTGCTCCCGTCGATGCAGTCGCTCATCCACGGCAACTTCGCCGGTGGTCACCAGAAGCGGGTCTACGCGCTGGTCGGCGCGTCGGCCGCCATCGCCGCGGCCGTCGGCCCGTTGCTCGGCGGGTTCATCACCACCTTCTGGTCGTATCGCGTCGCCTTCGCCCTCGAGGCGCTGATCATCCTGGTCGTGCTGCTCGGCGTCGGCCTCGTGAAGGATGTCAAGTACCACGGCGACCGGTCCATCGACCTCGTGGGCGCGGCGCTGTCGGTGATCGGCATGGGCGGTGTCGTCCTCGGCATCCTGGTCTGGCAGGAGGGCGGGAGCTACGTCGGGATCATCATCGGCCTGGGTGCCGTGGCCCTCGGCGGTCTGGCGTGGTGGCTGAACTCGCGCAAGAAGAAGGGGAAGCCGGTCCTTCTCGACCCGGGCCTGTTCTCGTCGAAGCCGTTCCGCACCGGGGTGAGCGGGCAGCTGCTTCAGCAGATCGCCCTCGGCGGCACGATGATCGTGCTTCCGCTGTATCTGCAGATGGGGCTCGAGTACAACGCGCTCGAGGCCGGTCTATCGATCGCGCCGCTGTCGCTCAGCATGTTCGCGGTGGCGATCTGGGCAGGGCGCCGCGCCAAGGGGCGCCCCGCGAACCTCATCCTGCTCGGGTTCTCGCTCGCCGCAGTGGGCCTGATCGCCATCGTGCCGCTGGTGCCGATCGCCGACACCTGCTGGTACCTCACGATTCCGCTGATCATCGCGGGATCCGGCCTCGGCCTCCTCGTCTCGCAGCTCAACAACTACACGCTCTCGCCGATCTCCGACGAGCGCGTCAGCGAGGCCGCCGGCGTCAACTCCGCAGCCGGATCGTTCGGCCTGTCGTTCGGTCTCGCGTTCGCGGGCGCGATCATGCTCGCGACCCTCGCGTTCTCGTTCACCTCGCTCGCGAACTCCAGCACGGTACTCACCTCGGAGCAGCAGCAGCAGGTGTCCACCACCCTCGAGGAAGACGCCGAACTCATGTCGAACACGGCGCTCGAACAGCTGCTGGCTGATGAGTCGCCCGAGACGTCGGCCGAGGTGATCCGCATCAACGACGAGGCCCGTCACATCGCGCTCCAGGTGGCCCTGCTCATCCCGATCCTCGCGGCGGTGCTCGGCGTGCTCAACGGGTTCCGCATGCGGCGCCTGCCCGACCCGAAGCCGAACGAGGCGGTGGAGGGGATGCTGGGCGGCTGAGCCGTCGCTTCAGCGGCCTCTGTCCTCCTGCGCCCGAGCGGCGCAACGGCCAGAGCGAGGGGCGCCGTCCGCGAGAGGCGCCGATGCCGGCAGCACCTGACATGCGTTCCGCGCTCTCGAGCGCGTGACAATTGACATGCGTTCCGCGCTCTCGAGCGCGTGACAATGCAGTCGCGGTACCCCTACCGTCGGACGCATGAGCACACCGGACGGCGCCCTCTTCACCGATCCCTTCCACAACGAGTTCGGCACCTGGATGCTCGGCTACGCACCCGCGGGCGGTGGCGACTTCGGAGAGGTCGCGGCCGTCGGCCGCGCCGTCGGCGACGGGGACGACAGCGCGTTCTTCGACGCCTGGGTCGCCGCCGGCGATCGCGTCCGGGCCGAAGCCGACGCCGCGGCGGCCGCGGGGCGGCCGGGTGCGTCCGACCTCTACCTGCGGGCGAGCGCGTTCTACGCCTCTTCGTACCACCCGCTCTTCGGCGCCCCCGTCGACCCGCGTCTGCTCGACGGGTTCCGCCGGCAGATCAGCGCGTTCGACACCGGAATGGCGCTGCGCGGCATCCATCCCGCCGAGGTCCCCGTCGGCGAAGCGCGCGTACCCGCGTACCTCGTACCGGCCTTCGGCCGCGAGACCGAGGTGCGGCCGCTCCTGATCCTCGTCAACGGCTACGACGCCACGGTGACCGACTCGTACTTCGCATCGGCCGTGGCGGCTCTGCGTCGCGGGTACCACTGCCTGATCTTCGACGGCCCCGGCCAGGGCGCCGTGCTGTTCGAGCAGGGCGTGCCGATGCGCCCCGACTGGGAGGTCGTGGTCTCGGCGGTGATCGACCACGCGCTGACCTCGCCGATCGTCGATCCCGACCGCATCGCGGTCAGCGGCTGGAGCCTCGGCGGCTACCTCGCGCCACGTGCCGCCTCGGGGGACTCTCGGATCGCCGCGTGCATCGCCGACCCTGGCCAGCAGGACGTCGGAGCCGGGCTCTCGATGTTCGCCCGCCGCCTCGGCGCGACCGAGGAGGAAGCGGCGGACATCGGTGCGCTCGACGACGAGGCCGTAGCCCGCCTGATGGGCGTCGTGAATCAGGACCGCAAACTCCGCTGGTCCATCGTGCAGCGCGGATTCTGGGTGAACGGCGTCACGGACCTGAAGGGTTTCGTCGCACGTAGCGTCGAGTACCGCATCGATCACGTCGACGACATCCGCTGCCCCGTGCTGCTCACCCGCGCCGAGGGCGACCCGCTCGCGGCGGGCGTGCCCGCGTTCGCGGCCGCCCTGCCCGACGCCACCGTGATCGACTTCACGGCTGCCGAGGGCGCCGGCGGTCATTGCTCGATGCAGAACCGGTCGCTCCTCAACCGCCGTGCACTCGACTGGCTCGACGACGTGCTCGCGGCGCGCTGACGACCAGCGACGGGCGAGAGACCTAAGTCGTCAGCATCCATCCACCACCCGTAGGGTGACGGCATGACCGACGAACGAGACGGCGCGGGACCCCGCTCGCGCAAGCAGCAGCGGCGACTCGAGGAGTTCGACGGGCAGGAGGAGGCGTTCGTCCGCTACTTCAAGGAGCGGGTCTACGCCACCTTCACGGGCCTGGCGATCGTGCTCGTGGTGTCGGCGAGCGATCACGCCGAGCCCGACCACGCGTTCTTCGCGCTCGTGCTGGGCGTCGTCGGCATCACGGCCGCCGGGTTCGTGTCGGACATCGTGTCGCACCTCGCGGTGCACCAGGAGTTCCCGAGCGCCGGGGAGTTCGCGGTGCTCGGGCGCATCGCCGGGGGAGCGCTCGGCACCGTCGTCGTGCCGGGCATCCTGATCGCGCTCGCGTGGCTCGACGTGATGCACCTCGAGACGGCGCTTCGGGTCTCGAGCATCGCCTACATCGCCACGCTCGGCGTGATCGGGTGGGCGGCCGTCCGCCGCGCGCGGCTGTCATGGGCGCAGAAGCTCGTCGCCCTCGGCATCCTTCTCGCCCTGGGCCTGCTCGTGATCGGGCTGCAGACCCTCGCGCACTCGATCTGACAACGGCGTGGGCCAAGTTGAGCCGCATCGTATCAACTTTGATTTGACGGATGCTGCGACCCAGGCGTATGGTTGAGCCATCGCGACTCAACCTCAGGGTGGGCCGCGAGAAGACTTCCCCGTAAACCTCGGGTGGCAGCATCCGTCTGCGCCCATATGAAGGAGAGATACACATGGCACGTGCTGTTGGAATCGACCTCGGTACGACCAACTCGGTCGTCAGCGTTCTCGAGGGCGGCGAGCCCAAGGTCATCGCGAACGCCGAGGGCTTCCGCACGACCCCCTCGGTCGTCGCATACACGAAGGACGGCGAGGTGCTCGTCGGCGAGACCGCCAAGCGCCAGGCCGTCACCAACGTCGACCGCACCGTCTCGTCGGTCAAGCGCCACATGGGCACCGACTGGGGCTTCGACGTCGACGGCAAGCGCTGGACGCCGCAGGAGATCTCGGCGCGCATCCTCCAGAAGCTGAAGCGCGACGCCGAGCAGTACCTGGGCGACACCGTCACCGACGCCGTCATCACCGTTCCCGCCTACTTCAACGACGCCGAGCGTCAGGCCACCAAGGAGGCCGGCGAGATCTCGGGCCTCAACGTCCTGCGCATCATCAACGAGCCCACCGCGGCCGCCCTGGCCTACGGCCTCGACAAGGGCAAGGAGGACGAGCTCATCCTCGTCTTCGACCTCGGTGGCGGTACGTTCGACGTCTCCCTCCTCGAGGTGGGCAAGGACGACGACTTCTCCACGATCCAGGTGCGCTCGACCGCCGGTGACAACCGCCTCGGCGGCGACGACTGGGACCAGCGCCTCGTCGACTACCTGATCAAGCAGTTCAAGGACACCACCGGCGTCGACGTCTCGGGCGACAAGATCGCGCTGCAGCGCCTCAAGGAGGCCGCCGAGCAGGCGAAGAAGGAGCTCTCCTCGTCGACCAGCACGTCGGTGAACCTGCCGTACCTGTCGCTGACCGACTCGGGCCCCGTGTCGCTGTCGGAGACGATCACGCGCGCGAAGTTCGAGGACCTCACCAAGGACCTCCTCGACCGCACCAAGAAGCCCTTCGAGGACGTCATCCGCGAGGCCGGCATCAAGGTCGGCGACATCGACCACGTCGTGCTCGTCGGCGGTTCGACCCGCATGCCCGCGGTGTCGGAGCTCGTGATGAAGGAAGCCGGCAAGGAGCCCAACAAGGGCGTCAACCCCGACGAGGTGGTCGCCGTCGGCGCCGCCCTCCAGGCCGGCGTCCTCAAGGGCGAGCGCAAGGACGTGCTCCTGATCGACGTCACCCCCCTGAGCCTCGGCATCGAGACCAAGGGCGGCATCATGACGAAGCTCATCGAGCGCAACACCGCCATCCCGACCACGCGGTCGGAGACCTTCACGACGGCCGACGACAACCAGCCGTCGGTCGCGATCCAGGTCTTCCAGGGCGAGCGCGAGTTCACCCGCGACAACAAGCCGCTCGGCACCTTCGAGCTGCAGGGCATCGCGCCCGCGCCCCGGGGCGTCCCGCAGATCGAGGTGACCTTCGACATCGACGCCAACGGCATCGTGCACGTGTCCGCGAAGGACAAGGGCACCGGCAAGGAGCAGTCGATGACGATCACGGGCGGCTCGTCGCTGCCCAAGTACGACATCGAGCGCATGGGGCGCGAGGCCGAGGAGCACGCCGCCGAAGACAAGAAGCGCCGTGAGTCCGCCGAGACCCGCAACCAGGCCGAGACCCTGTCGTACTCGAT
>JAVBUG010000082.1:0-13902 GCA_031555515.1 Microbacterium sp.
GACCATGCGCCTCGACGTCCTCACCGGTGACTGGATCACCGTCGCAGCGAACCGGCAGAACCGCGTCATGCTGCCGAGCGCCGACGCCGACCCGCTGGCCCCGCAGACGCCGACGAACCCCTCCGAGATCCCGTCGATGTACGACGTCGCCGTGTTCGAGACCAAGTCGCCGTCGTTCGGACCCGCGCTCGCGATCGCGCACGGCGACGCGCCCGCCGGCGTGGACGCGCCCCGCGATCTCGACGACCTCGTCGCCCCGGGTCTCGGCCGCACCCGCACGAGCGTCGGCCGCTGCGAGGTCGTGTGCTTCAGCCCCGACCACTCCGGTTCGTTCGGCACCCAGACCGTCACGCGCGCTCGCACAGTGATCGAGGCGTGGGCCGACCGCACCGCCGCACTCTCGGCGCTGCCGGGCATCGAGCAGGTCTTCCCGTTCGAGAACCGCGGCGAGGCGATCGGCGTGACGCTCCCCCACCCGCACGGGCAGATCTACGCCTACCCGTACATCACGCCCCGCACGACGAGCCTGCTCGCCTCGATCGATCGCGAGGGCCCCGACCTGTTCGCGCGCATCCTCGAGTTCGAGCGCGCCGGCGAGCGCGTGATCCTCGAGGGCGAGCACTGGACGGCGTTCGTGCCGTTCGCCGCGCGCTGGCCGATCGAGATCCACCTGCTGCCGCACCGGCACGTCGCGGACTTCGCCGAGACGACGGCCGCCGAGCGCGACGAGCTCGCCCCGCTCTACCTGCGACTCCTGCGCGGCGTCGATGCGCTCTACGACTCGGCGACGCCGTACATCGCGGCCTGGCATCAGGCGCCGGTGCACCGCGGCCGCGACACCGCGCGGCTGCACCTGCAGCTCACGTCGCCGCGCCGCGCGGCCGACAAGCTCAAGTTCCTCGCCGGATCCGAGGCCGCCATGGGCGCCTGGATCGGCGACATCCCGCCCGAGACGGCCGCTGCGAAGCTGCGCGACGCCGTCGCATCCATCCCCGAGGAGACCCTGTGACCACCACCGACATCCGCACCGCCGGCATCGCGCGCGCCCTGTTCGCCACGCGCTTCGGCGCAGACCCCGTCGACACGTGGTCGGCCCCCGGGCGCGTGAACCTCATCGGCGAGCACACCGACTACAACGACGGCTTCGTGCTGCCGTTCGCGATCCAGCACCGCACCCACGTCGCGCTCGCGCCGCGCGCCGACGGCGTCTTCCGCGTGCGCGTCTCCTCGACCTTCGACGACGCCACCGTCGAGGTCGCCCTCGACGAGCTCGACGCGCTCTTCCCCGCGCACCGCGACGGCGTCCCGGAGTGGGCGCGTTACCCCCTGGGGGTCGCGTGGGCGCTGCTCGCAGCATCCGGAGCCGATCCCTCCACCGTCACGGGCGTCGACCTCGCCTTCGCGTCGGACGTGCCGGTGGGCGCCGGCCTGTCGTCGTCGGCCGCGATCGAGGGTGCGACCGCCGTCGCCCTCGCCGACACGTGGGGCCTGGACCTCGACCGCGTCGCGCTGGCGAAGGTCGGCCGTCGCGCCGAGAACGAGGCCGTCGGCGCGCCGACGGGCATCATGGACCAGATGGCGTCGCTCCTCGGCCGCGCCGACGCGGCGATCTTCCTGGATTGCCGCTCGCTCGAGGCGCAGGTCATCGACCTCGGCTTCGCGGATGCCGGGCTCGAGCTCGTCGTCATCGACACCGGCGTGAAGCACTCCCACGCGACGGGCGGCTACGGCGAGCGCCGTGCCGCGTGCGAGCGCGCCGCGGCGGCGTTCGGCGTGCCGGCGCTGCGCGACGTGGGCGTCGACGACCTGCCTCGCCTCGCCGAGCTCGTCGACGACGTCACCTTCCGCCGGGCGCGTCACATCGTGACCGAGAACCAGCGCGTGCTCGACACCGTCCGCACGCTCCGCGAGCAGGGCCCGACCGCGATCGGCGATCTCCTCGTTGCCTCGCACGTCTCGATGCGCGACGACTTCGAGATCTCGGTCCCCGAGCTCGACACGGCGGTCGAGGCCGCCCTGGCGGCGGGTGCCGTCGGCGCCCGCATGACCGGAGGCGGGTTCGGCGGGGCGGCGATCGCGCTGGTGGCGCACGATCTCGTCGACGCGGTGACGGATGCCGCCACCGCCGCCTTCGCGGCCGCCGGCTTCGCCGCCCCCACGATCTTCACGGTCACTCCGTCGGCGGGCGCTGCGCGCGACTGACCCCACCGCTGAACGCCGTGTGAACGCTCGTGACGAGCGCGCGCAAGACACTGGCGGGGACGGATGCTGCGGCCTAGCGTCGAACGCAGGGTCGCGGCATCCGTCCGCAGCCCGGAAGGAGCGATCGTGGCGTACATCACCGTCGGGACCGAGAACTCGGTGGACATCGACCTCTACTACACCGACCAGGGTCCGTCGGATGCCCAGCCCGTCGTGCTGATCCACGGGTTCCCGCTGAACGGCGAGTCGTGGGGCAAGCAGCAGGCGGCGCTGCTGGACGCCGGGTACCGCGTGATCGCGTACGACCGCCGCGGATTCGGGCAGTCGAGCAAGGTCGGCTCGGGCTTCGACTACGACACGTTCGCCGGCGACCTGCACGCCCTCATCGAGGACCTCGACCTCCACGACGCCGTGCTCGTGGGCTTCTCGATGGGCACAGGCGAGATCGCGCGCTACCTCTCGCGCTACGGCAGCGGCCGCGTCGCGAAGGCGGCGTTCCTCGGGTCGCTCGAGCCGTTCCTGCTCATCACGGACGACAACCCCGACGGCGCGGGTCCGCAGGAGTTCTTCGACGGCATCGCGCAGTCGGTGCGCGACGACCGCTACGCGTTCATCGCCGGGTTCTACAAGGACTTCTACAACCTCGATGACACGCTCGGCTCGCGCATCTCGCAGGAGGCGCTCGACGCGAGCGTCCAGGTCGCGTCGTACGCCGGCAACACCGCGATCGCCGCGGCGCCGCTGACCTGGCCGACGGACTTCCGCGCCGACATCCCCGCCGTCGACGTCCCCACGCTCATCCTGCACGGCACCGCCGACAACATCCTGCCGATCGACAAGACGGCCCGGCGCTTCAAGGAGCTGCTCCCCGACGCCACCTACGTCGAGATCGAGGGCGCCCCGCACGGCCTGCTCTGGACCCACGGCACCGAGGTCAACGAGGCCCTGCTCGCCTTCCTCAACAGCTGACACAGACGACGGATGCCTCGGCACCGCGCCCTCGAGGGGCTCGGCACCGAGGCATCTGCCGTTTGTCGCACCCCACTGCTCGGTACGGCATCTCTCGAAAACGCCGATGAACTTCCGGCTCACACGAGTCCCACCCAACGCCCGATGAACTTCCGGCTCACACGACTCCCACCCAACGCCCGATGAACTTCCGGCTCACACAAGCGGTGGGCTGTGTGAGCCGGAAGTTCATTGACGAAATCGGAGTATCCTATCCACCGAGAGCCGTGAGGGGCTACTGCTGCGGCGGGCCGCCGGCGTTCGCCATCGCGAGCAGGCCGTCGCACCTCTCGGGGCCGGCCGCGGCGCCGGCGCCCGCGAGAGCGCCCATCATGCCGATGCGGCCGATCGGGAACGACTCCATCATCTTCGACATATCGACGCCCTCGGGCATGATCGACGCGGCGCTGTCGCCGAGGCCGCCCATCATCTGCGCGAGCGCGGCCTGCACCACCGGACCCGCCACCGGGTGGCTCAGCACCTCGCCCATCGACGACTCGCGCGACAGCGGCAAGGCGACCGTGTCGCCGGTGACCGCGACCGTGACGGCGGCGCGGAGGTCTCGGCTCGATGCCGCGACGTCGACCGTGTACTCGCCGCCCTCGACGACCCAGCGGTCGGCGCGGATGTCCCAGTACGCCAGATCCTTGCGACGCACCGTGAGCGTCACCACCTGCGTCTCGCCCGGCTCGAGCGCGACCGACGCGAACGCCTTCAGCTCGCGCGGCGCGCGCTGCACCGACGATCCGCTCAGCGACGTGTAGACCTGGACGACCTCACGGCCTGCGCGGTCGCCGGTGTTCGTGACGGCGACGGTCACCTCGACGTCGCCGTTCGCGTCGACCTGCGCCGCAGCATCTGCGTACGAGAACGACGTGTACGACAGGCCGTGGCCGAACGGGAAGGCGACCTCGAGGCGGCGCGCGTCGTACCAGCGGTAGCCGACGAACAATCCCTCGCCGTAGCGGGTGTGCGAGAACTCGCCGGGGAAGTCGAGGAACGCGGGAGTGTCCTCGAGGCGCAGCGGGATCGTCTCGGTGAGCTTGGCCGACGGGTTGACGTCGCCGAACAGCACGTCGGCGGTCGCGCCGCCGCCGGCCTGGCCGAGTAGCCAGCCCTCGAGGATCGCCGGCACGCGATCGGCGAACGGCAGCGCGACGACGCCGCCGTTCGACAGGACCACGACGGTGTTCGGGTTCGCCGCGAGCACCGCGTCGACGAGTGCGAGCTGCGCGGCCGGCAGGTCGATGTCGTCGCGGTCGTAGCCCTCCGACTCGAGACGGGCCGGGAGACCGAGGAACAGCACGGCGACATCGGAGACGGATGCTGCGGCCACAGCCTCGTCGCGAAGGACGGAGGCCTCCTCGTCAGAGACCTCGAGCGCGTTGCTGAAGCCCTGCGCGTACGAGACTTCGCCCGCGGCGAGCGCGCGGATCTCGTCGAGCGCGGTGTCGAGGCGCGTCGGGTTGATCATCGAGGAGCCCGCACCCTGGTAGCGCGGCTTCGCGGCGAACTCGCCGATGACGGCGAGCTTCGCGTCCTTCGCGAGAGGCAGCACGCCGCCGTCGTTCTTGAGCAGCACGATCGAGCGGCCGGCGGCCTCGCGGGCGAGGACGTGGTGGGCGTCGACGTCGAGCGGTCCGGCGACGGCTCCCGCACCCTGGGTCGCCTTGTGCACGAGGTCGAGCACACGACCGGCCGCGACATCCACCACCGACTCGTCGAGCGAGCCGTCCTGCACCGCCGCGACGATCTGCGCGTCGGTGACGCCGTTCGACGACGGCATCTCGAGGTCCATGCCCGCCGCGAGGCCCACAACGCGCTCGTTGACGGCACCCCAGTCCGAGACGACGAGGCCCTCGAAGCCCCACTCGTCGCGCAGCACCTGCGTGAGCAGCCACGGGTCCTCCGAGGCGTACACGCCGTTGATGCGGTTGTACGAGCACATGACGGTCCAGGGCTGGGCGTCCTCGACGACCCGCTGGAACCCGCGCAGGTAGATCTCGCGGAGCGGCCGCGGGTCGACGTCGGACGACGACCGCATGCGGTCGTTCTCCTGGTTGTTCGCCGCGAAGTGCTTGAGCGAGGTGCCCACGCCCTTCGACTGGATGCCCTGGACGATCGCGGCGCCGAGGACGCCCGACACGATCGGGTCCTCGGAGAGGTACTCGAAGGTGCGGCCGCACAGCGGCGAGCGCTTGATGTTGATGCCGGGGCCGAGCAGCACCGCGACATTCTCGATCGAGGTCTCGGTGCCGAGCGCCTCACCGACGCGGTGGATGAGGTCGACGTCCCACGACGAGCCGAGGCCCACGGCAGGCGGGAAGCAGGTGGCGGGCACGCTGTCGCCGATGCCGAGGTGGTCGCCGCCCTCGCGCTGCTTGCGAAGCCCGTGCGGGCCGTCGGTCACCATGATCGCGGGCACGCCCACGCGGTCGACGGACTTCGTGTACCAGAAGCTCGCGCCGCTCGTGAGAGACGCCTTCTCGTCGAGGGTCAGCTGCGTGACATCGGGGATGGTCATCGTGTTCCTTCCACGCTGAGAGTACGAGGCTCGGCAGTGAGCACTCGAACCAAAACCATATGTCATTAGGTTTTGAGAAATCAAGCAATGTTCGGGTTTACTTTCCCTATGACAGAGAGCGGTTCGGGGCGACGGGGCTCCTACGCGAAGGGTGTCGCGAAGCGCGAAGAGATCCTCACGCGCGCCCTCGACGTGATCGCCCGCGAGGGTTATCGCGGCGCATCGGTGAAAGAACTGGCGGATGCCGTGGGCCTCAGCCAGGCCGGACTCCTCCACTACTTCGACAGCAAGGAGGAGCTCTTCACCGAGATCCTCCGCAAGCGTGACGAGCTCGACTCCGTCGAGCAGGGCCTCGACGGCGACCTCCAGCACGGACTCACCGCAGGCCGGCGCGGCGACCCCCTCGACCTGCGCACGGGATATCTCAACGTGATCCGGCACAACGCCGACGTCCCCGGCCTCGTGCACCTGTTCGCCCGGCTGTCGGTCGATGCGGCGGATCCGCAGCATCCGGCTCATCAGTTCTTCACCGCCCGGGGCGAGAGCCTGCGCGGCTTCTTCGCCGAGTCCGTGGCGGCGAAGCAGGCGGCAGGCGAGATCACCGACCGGGTCGACGCCGAGACGATCGCACGGCTGTTCCAGGCGGTCGCCGACGGCGTGCAGCTGCAGTGGATGCTGGAGCCCGACGTCGACATGGCCGCCACGGTGGGCGCCCTGTTCGAGCTGCTCGCGCCCGCATCCCCGGGCGAGGGCGGATCCCCGGGCGCGGGCCGATCCCCGGGTGAGGGCGGATCCCCGCGCGAGCGCGACTGATCAGATCGCGAGGGGGTCCGCGAGGAGCCGCATGCGCGCGTCGCGCTGCGCGCCCCGCAGAGCCGCGTCCGCGCCGAGGGCGCTTCCGAGCACCGGCGCGACCGGCAGCACCGGCACGTGCGCGATGCGCGGCTGGATTCCGCGGAACACCTCATCGACGTCCGCGGCGAGCGCTGCGACGAATCCGCCGAGCACGATCACGTCCGGCGCCACGGTCAGCGCCACGATCTGCAGGGTGCGCGCGATCTCCGCCGCGGCGCTCCGCCACACCGACGCGGCGGGCTCGACGCCCGTCCGCACCTGCGTCACGAACGCCTCCAGCGCGATGGTGAGCCCCTCGTCGGCGGCCAGCGGTTCGAGACCGGAGCGGGCGAGCAGGATGTCGGGCCCCGCCACCGTGACGAGGCAGCCGCGCTGGCCGCACGCGCAGCGCACGCCGTCCGGCACCACGGGCAGATGCCCGAGCGCCGCAGGGAGGACGCGCGCGCCGGAGTCGTCGGCCCCGGCGAGCACGACGGCACCGCCGATTCCGGAGTCCGCCTTGAGGTACAGCAGGGCGTTCTCGCCGACGGCCGCGTGCTCGGCGAGCGCCGCGACCTCGGAGTCCGAGACCAGCCGGGCGTCGCCGCCCGCGCGCTCGAAGGCGGCGAGGGCCGTCGACCGCGCACGAAGCAGGCCCAGCAGGTCGACCTCGCCCCACGCGAGATCGGTGTCGGCGAGGACGCGGACCGGCGTGCCGCCCACCGGCGCCCACACGACGACGCACACGTCGGCGATCCGGCGCCGGGCCTCGGCCATGCGACCGGCGACCTCGTCGAGGACGTCGGCCAGGACGCCGGCGATGGCGACGGGATCGCCCATCGGCCGCCCGTGACGGCGCGATGCGCGGGCGAGCTCCTCACCTGCCAGGGTGCCGGCGACGGCCGTCGCGTGGTCGGCGTCGAGCAGGGCGATCACAACGCACGGGGCGGCGGCCGCGAGCGCGAGTGTCGTTCGGGGCCGCCCCATCCCGGCCGGGGCGACGACGTCGCTCTCTTCGACGAGCCCTGCGGCGATGAGCTCGGCGACGAGGGAGGTCACCGCGCCACGCGACAGGCCGGTGGCGCCGGCGATGTCGGCACGCGCCTCGCCGGCTCCCTCGAGCACGCGGCCGAGCACCAGGCCGAGGTTGTGCCGGCGCACGTCAGGGGTCGCGAGGGGCATGATCGCCATCGTAGGCCGGGGCGGGGGCGGCGCGCCCCGCCCGGCCCGGGTCACGGCTACGTCGCGTAGTGCGTGTCGTTGACCGATTCGACGGTCCAGGCTCCGGCCTGGTACGTCAGCAGGTTGACGGCGCCGTTGGCGATCCCCGTCTCGGGAACCCGGTCGGCTGCACCGAGGTCGACGAGCAGGCAGGAGATCGACAATCCGCTCGAGACCACCAGGATCTTTTCGTCACGATGCTTCGCAGCATCCTTCGCGATCGCGTTCAGCGAGCCCAGCATGCGGTCTGAGACCTCGTCGCAGTTCTCGGCGGGGAGTGTCGCGACGGGATTGGTGGCCTTGATCGCGTCGGTCATCTGCCCGAGAGTGGGATCGGGAATCCCCTGCTGGGCGAGAAAGCCGAAGGCGGCGGCGCCCATGGCGGTCTGCTTCGCGCCTTCCCAGCCACCGAAGCTCAGTTCGCGCAGGCCCTCGACGCGCGACGCCGACAGCTTCGAGCCCATGCCCTGCAGCATGCGCGTCGCGGTCTCGTAGTGGCGCACCATGTCGGCCGAGTAGGCGGCGTCCACCTGCCCGATCTCGTCCTCGAGGTTGGCGCCGACGGTCGCCGCGGTCGCACGACCCGCCGCGGTCAGCGGCGAGTCCGACCACCCCTGCACCAGGTGCAGCGCATTGAGGATCGTCTCGCCGTGGCGGGTCAGGTACACCTGCACGACCGGGTCGCGGTTCGAGGTCGGGGGCTTGGCCGGAGCCGTGGTCCAGCCGCCCAGCGCGGTGGCGCCGAGCACCACAACTGCGGCGATCGCGAGGCGCGGAATCAGTCGGTTCATGTCATCTCCTTCGATGGAACGGGCCAAACGCTAGCGGCACTCGGGTTTGGATCGGTCACCTCGTTGTGCGATCGTTACACATAGTTCAGGTCTTGAACTTTGTCACGCGATGGGCCACACTGATCCCGAATGCCGTTCGCATTTCACCCCCGATCCGCCCCGAGACATCTCGACGAAGAGGAGTCCCCATGACCGCACAGCCCGACCCCACCCTCGACATCGCGCCCACCGGCCTCATCCGCAGCACGCCGCCGGCGCCTGGCGAGCCGCCCGCCAGCCCGCCCGCGCGCAGGGCGCTGCTGCCGAGCATGCTCGTGGCCGCGCTGACGCTGTTCGCCACCTACGGCGGCCTCATCGCGATCCTCCTGCCGACGCAGATCCAGCTGCTGTTCGGCGACGAGCAGAAGGAGGCGAACCTCGCGCTCGTCACCACGGTCTCGTTCGTCTTCACGCTCTTCGCCCAGCCGATCGCCGGCGCCTTGAGCGACCGCACGCGCTCGCGGTTCGGCCGCCGCTCGCCGTGGATGGTGCTCGGCGCGCTGGTCGGGGGCATCCTGCTCTTCGGGATGGGGTCGCTCACCGACCTCGTCTGGATCACCGTGTTCTGGGTCGTCATCCAGGTCGCGCTGAACTTCCTCCAGGCGCCGCTGACCACCATCACCGCCGACCGGTTCCCGCGCTCGAAGCGCGGAGGCGCGAGCGCGATGATCGGGCTCGGCACGCAGGTCGGCATGACCGTCGGCATCATGGTCGCGAGCGCGCTCGCGGCCCAGTTCGGCGTCGCCTACTCCGTGTTCGGCGGGGCCGTGATCGTCGTGACGCTCCTGTTCGTGCTCATCAACCGGGATTGGTCGTCCAAGGACGCCGCCGTCGAGCCGTTCCGCTGGGGCGCCTTCTTCCGGGGCTTCTGGGTGAACCCGCGCAAGCACCCCGACTTCTTCTGGGCGTTCACGGCGCGATTCCTGCTGATCCTCGGCTACTTCGTCGTCTCGACCTACCAGCTGTACCTGCTGCAGCAGTACATCGGGCTGTCGCTCGGCGAGGCGCAGGGCGCCGTGCTGACGCTCACGCTGGTCGCGTTCGTGCCCACGCTGCTCGCGATCGGCCTGTCGGGCTGGTGGAGCGACAAGGTCGGCCGCCGCAAGGTCTTCATCTACGCAGCCTCGGTGATCATGGTCGTCGGCCTCGCGATGCCGCTCGTCATGCCCGACATGACCGGCATGATCCTGATGAGCATCATCAACGGCGTCGGCTTCGGCCTGTACATGTCGGTGGACGCCGCCCTCATGACCGAGGTGCTTCCCAGCGAGGGCACCGCCGCAGGCAAGGACCTCGGCATCCTCAACGTCGCCACCAACATCCCCCAGGCGCTCAGCCCGTCGATCGCGCTGCTGATCATCTCGGCGATGGGCGGGTACGCCATGCTGTTCGTGTTCGCGATCGTGTTCGTGATCCTGGCAGCGATCGCCACGGCGCCCATCAAGGGCGTCCGCTAGAGTCCGCGAGAGAGGACCCCCCATGACAGACACCACCACCGCACTCCGCTATGCGGAGGCCGACACCGCCACCGGACGGGTGCGCGGCTTCTGGCGGGGCGAGCCCGGGGCCGGCGGATCGGCCGCGTTCCTCGGCATCCCGTTCGCGAAGCCGCCCGTCGGCGAGCTGCGGTTCGCCGCGCCCGTGCCTGCCGAGCCGTGGGAGGGCGTGCGCGACGCGCTCGCGTTCGGCGCCACCGCGCAGCGCGGGGACCCCGGGGTGACCCTCATCCCCGAGCCGTCCGTGCCCGGCGAGTCGACCCTCAACGTCAACGTCTTCACGCCTGCGCCCGGGGAGATGGATGCTGCGCTCCCGGTGCTCGTCTGGATCCACGGCGGCGGCTACTTCGCGGGCTCGCCCGCGAGCCCCTGGTACGACGGCCGCTCGTTCAACCGCGACGGCGTGGTCACCGTGACGATCTCGTACCGGCTCGGGTTCGACGGGTTCGGCTGGATCGAGGACGCGCCCTCCAACCGAGGCGTGCGCGACTGGCTGCTCGCCTTGCAGTGGGTCCAGGACAACATCGCGAACTTCGGCGGCGATCCGTCGCGCGTGACGATCGCCGGACAGTCCGCCGGCGGCGGGGCGGTGCTGACACTGCTCGGGATGCCGGCAGCCCAGCACCTGTTCCACTCGGTGTGGGCGCTGTCCGGCGCCACCGCCGACGTCGCGACGGAGCGCTGGGAGGCGATCGGGCGCGACGTCGCGGCACGCGTCGGCGTCGCCCCCACCCGCGCCGCACTGTCGACGGTGCCCGAGGAGCGCATCATCGAGGCGCAGAAGAAGGCGACGAGCGTGGCCGGCCCGGACGCCATCACCAAGCTGCTCGACGACGGCCTCCTGCTCGGCCCGTCGATCGACGGCGACCTGCTCACCCGGCCCACGATCGCCTCGATCGCCGCGGGCGTCGGCGCCGACAAGCCCCTCGTGCTCGGCGCGACCGATGACGAGTTCTCGATGGTCGTAGCGGGACGGGCCAAGACGCTCCGCTGGATCCCGCTGGACCTCCTCCTCGGCCGGTCGGGGCTCAAGGGGACGCAGCGCAAGGCGTATCTCGCGGCGAACCGTGACGTCGTGGCTCGCGGCCATGCCGCCGTGCTCGGCCGCTACATCTCCGACCGGATGTTCCGCAGCGCCGTCGTCCGCACGGCGCGGGCGCGCGGCGCCGCCCCGACCTGGGTGTACCGCTATTCGTTCCGCTCATCGCAGCCCGGGGCCGTCAACGGCTCGGCGGTGCATTGCATCGACGTGCCGTTCTGGTTCGACTGCCTCGACGCCGTGCAGATCGAGCCGCTCACCGGCCCGAACCCACCGCAGGCGCTCGCCGACCAGACGCACGCGGCGGCCGTCGGGCTCATCACCGGCGGCGACCCCGGCTGGCCCGCATGGTCGGGCGCGCCGGGCACCACGCGCGTGTTCGGCGGCGCGGCCGGCTCGTCCGACGTCGACGCCCACGGCTACGCCGCGGTCGCGTCGCTCGTCTGACCGACGCCGGGGCTCACAGACTTCGCAGAGTCGCACCGTTCTCGCAGCAGCATCCGTGACCCACTGCGAGGTACGAGCGACTCTGCGAAGTCTGTAAATGGGCATGCCCCGCCGAGTGCGTCAGGAGAGCGCCGCGAGGACCTCGCGTTCGAAGAGCTCCACGCCGGAGAGGTCGTAGGCCGCCTCCGGGAAGTAGTGGATCGCGTAGGTGATGCCGTGACGCTCGCGCTCGGCGAGGCGCTCGGCGACCTGCTCGGGGGTGCCGAAGGCGGGCGACGTCAGGTAGTCGTGCTCGATGTGGTCGGCGCGCTCCTGGCCGACGTGCGGCAGCAGGCGCGCCTTGACCGCGGCGAGCCGGTCGCGCGCCTCGGCCTCGGTGGCACCCACGATCGTGTTGAAGTTCGATGAGCGCGTGATCTCGGAGAAGTCGCGGCCGAGCGCGTCGCAGTGGCCCCGGAGCACGGCGCTCTTGCGGTCGATGTCCTCCAGCGAACCGGCGAAGTTCGTGTACGACGCGTACTTCGCCGCGATCTTCAGCGTCACCTTCTCGCCGCCGCCGGCGACCCAGATGGGGATGCCGCCGTCCTGCAGCGGCAGCGGCTGCACGATGGCGCCGTCCACCTGGTAGTGCGTGCCGTCGAGGGTGGCACGCCCGGTCGTCCAGGCCTGCTGCATGATGTCGACGCCCTCGCGCAGCATCCGGAGCCGTTCCGGCACCGGCGGGAAGCCGTAGCCGTACGCCTCCCACTCGTGCTCGTACCAGCCGCCGCCGATGCCCATCTCGGTGCGTCCGCCCGAGACGATGTCGACGGTCGCGGCGACCTTGGCGAGGTAGGCGGGGTTGCGGTAGCCCATGCAGGTGCACATCTGGCCCAGGCGGATGCGCTCGGTCGAGGCCGCGAAGGCCGCCATGAGCGTCCACGCCTCGTGGGTGGCCTCGTCGCTCGGCACCGGCGTGGTGTGGAAGTGGTCGTAGACCCACAGCGACTCCCACGCACCCGCGTCGGCGCGCTGGGCGAGCCCCTTCATCACCGCCCAGTGCTCTGAAGGGTCGATGCCGACGAGGTCGAATCGCCAGCCCTGGGGGATAAAGGTTCCGAAGCGCATGATCCCCACCCTATGGCGATGATGGATGCTGCGGCCCGGCGCCACCGGCGAAGACTCGGGCGTGCGGCATCCGCTGCCGCATCACCGCGATCGCGGCGGCATTGTGGTCGACGAGCACGGCGTCGCGCCCGAGCGCCGAGGCGACGGCGCCGGTCGTACCGCTGCCGGCGAAGAAGTCGAGCACACGATCGCCGGGCCGCGACGAGGCCTGCACGATGCGCCGGAGGATCCCCTCGGGCTTCTGCGTCGGGTACCCGGTCTTCTCGCGGCCGGTGGTCGGCACGATGGTGTGCCACCAGACGTCGGTGGGGAGCTTGCCGCGCTCGGCCTTCTCGGGCGTGACGAGCCCCGGCGCCATGTACGGCTCGCGGTCGACGGCTTCGGAGTCGAACCAGTACGCCTTCGGATCCTTGACGTACACCAGGATCGTGTCGTGCTTCGTGGGCCAGCGCTTGCGGGTCTTCGCGCCGTAGTCGTATGCCCAGATCAGCTCGTTGAGGAACCGCTCGCGCCCGACGAGCGCGTCCAGCAGCACCTTGGCGTAGTGGGCCTCGCGGTAGTCGAGGTGGAGGTACAGCGTGCCGTCGTCGGCGAGCAGACGCCAGGCCTCGAGCAGCCGCGGCTCGAGGAAGCCCCCGTAGTCGTCGAAGGTGTCGTCGTACGCGCGCAGGTCGCCGCGGATCCGCTCGTACTCGCGTCCGTGGAACCCCCGCCGCACGATCGCGGCCGCGTCGCGCTCCTCCTGCGGGGCCCGAGCCGTCTCGAGCGCGCGCTCCTGCGGGCGCCCGGTGTTGAAGGGCGGGTCGAGATAGATCAGCGTGAACGACGCGTCGGGCAGCGTGCGGATGACCTCGAGGTTGTCACCGTGGTGGATCTCGACCGAGCCCGGGGGCGCAGCATCCGGCGCCCCGATCAGGGGACCCGGCGAAGCCATGCGTCCGTCGCGAACTTCGACGCCACGAGCGCCTCGGCCTCGGCGTACTCGTCGTCGGTGATGTGCCCGGGGACGGCGCCGTACAGATTGGTGAAGGTCTCCTCGAGCTTGGCGATGATCGCCTCGCGCGGCAGCCCGGTCTGGCGGCGCAGGGGGTCGACGCGCTTGGCCGCCGAGGTCGTGACTTTGTCGATGAGCTTCTCGCGACCGATGCGCAGCACCTCGCTCATGACCTCGCCGTCCAGGTCGTAGCTGAGGGT